>CAZDOX010000007.1:0-14995 GCA_964507155.1 uncultured Lachnospiraceae bacterium | reverse complement strand
CCCCTGACCTCTAGCGTGACAGGCTAGCGTTCTAACCAACTGAACTACCAGGCCACTGCTACCTCGATCTCATAGCCAATGGACCGACTCGCTTGGACAACGCTGATATTATACCATAGGATGGTGAAAATGTCAAGTGGTTTTTCGAAAAAAGTTTGCATTTTTTTCGATTTTTTTCCATCAGCATAAATTTCGATCTTTTTCATAGAATCAACCGATGGAAGATTGACACAAAAATGGAATGAATAGGTGAGAGACAAAAAAACAACGGAAAAATTTTAAATTTCTCTTGCAAACGACGTTAGAATGTGGTAAACTGTTGGCAATGACGTTTCGCCCATAAGAGGAACGTAAGAAAGGACGGTAAGCCTTATCATGAGATTTCGACAAGTACACTTGGATTTTCACACATCGGAACATATTCCGGAAGTCGGTGCAAAATTTGACAAAAACCAATTTCAACAAGCGCTCAAAGTGGGGCATGTGGACAGCATCACCGTGTTCGCCAAATGTCACCACGGATGGGCATATTTTAAAGCGAAAGAAAACGAAATACACCCCCGCCTTGGCGGATTTGAATTGCTGAGTGCGCAGATTGAAGCGGCTCACGAAATAGATGTTAAGGCGCCGATTTACATCTCCGTCGGTACGGACGAGCGATTATCCCGTCTTCATCCGGAATGGTTGGTTCGCTCCAAAGAAGAAGCCGGCGTCACCTCCTCCCCACACGACTTTGCGACGCCGCGTTTTCATCGCATGTGTCTCAATTCGCCTTATTTGGACGTTGTTTTGGCGCAAACGAGAGAAGTGTGCCAAAAGTACGCGCCCATGGGGATTGACGGATTGTTTTTCGATATCGTCGGCGTGCAGCCGTGCCATTGCAGTCATTGTTTGAAAACGTTACGCGACCGCGGTCTTGATCCCGATGATGACCAAAACATTATGTCCTTAGCCGAACAAGTGTACGCCAATTACACGCGTCGGATTCGTGAATTGGTGGATGAAACCGATCCCGCCATTCACGTATTTCACAATGGCGGTCACATCACCAGAGGACGACGCGATCTTGCCAACATGAACTCGCACTACGAACTGGAATCTCTCCCCACCGGCGGCTGGGGATATGATCACTTCCCTCTCTCCGCTCGATATGTGCAACCGTTCGGCGTCGATTTTCTCGGCATGACCGGAAAATTCCATCGGACTTGGGGGGGATTTGGCGAATTTAAGCACCCCAACGCGCTGCGCTACGAATGTGCGCTGTCGGTTGCAAACGGAGCAAAATGTTCTATCGGCGATCAATGCCATCCGTCGGGGCAAATGGAACTTGCCACGTATCGGCTGATCGGCGCAGCGTACGCCGAAATAGAGCAAAAAGAGCCTTGGCTGGACGATGTTCAATCCGTTGCCGATATCGGGGTCCTATCGTTGGAAGCCTGCGTGGGGCGCGGCGCACAATCCGGCAAAACAGACGCCGGCGTCGTTCGGATGCTGCTGGAGGGAAACTATTTGTACGATGTGCTGGACAAAGAATCCGATTTTACTCCCTACCGGGTGATCATTCTGCCGGATGCCGTTCCCGGTGACGCGTTTTTGCTCGACAAATTACGCCGCTATGTCGCAAAGGGAGGCAAGCTGTTGGCCAGCGGGCGCTCCGCGTTGAACGAAGAACACAACGCGTTTGCCTTTGACCTTGGCGCCGTTTGGGAGGGAAAGAGTCCGTTTTGTCCCAATTATTTGCGCCCGACGACCACGTATGAGCCGATTACCATGGAGGAAACCGCCTACGCCGTGTTTGGTCCGTGCTACCACGTCCAAGCCACAAAAACGGCGAATGTAGCGGCGCTGGTCGAACCGCCGTATTTTAATCGTACCGCCGAGCATTTTTGCTCACACCGCAACACGCCGAACAACATGGTGCCGGATCATGCCGGGATCACCGTAGGAAAAGACGGCGCATACATTGCATGGGAAATTTTTGCCGATTATGCCGAGGGCGGCATGCTGATCAGCAAAAAAGCGGTGCATTTGGCGCTGGATATTTTACTTGGCGAAAAGAAAACGCTGGAAACCGATTTGCCGGCGCAGGGTGTTGTCACGCTGATGCGGCAAGAGGCCAAACATCGTTCTGTCTGTCATCTGCTGTATGCCTCGCCGGTGCGTCGCGGAAGTGACGTGGAAATCATTGAAGACATCATTCCTTTGCATCAAATTTCCCTGACGCTGCGGCAGCAACGCCCCGTTCGCCGTGTGTATTTGGCACCCGAGAACCAAGACATTCCCTTCACCAGAGAGAACGGGACCATACGTCTGATCGTCCCCGAGGTCAATTGCCATCAAATGGTGGTCTTTGAGGATGACGAGGAAGAAATACGTTTCTAAGATAAAAACAAGCTCTGAAAAACAGCTCTTTCGGGCAAGGCAGGTTGTGTTTTTGGTCGCCAACCTGCCATAAAAAAACGGAAAGGTACAGTTATACATATGAAGAAAATAACGTTCGGTCAGCCTGAGGCGATCGTCCCCTCTCGCTTCTGCCCCACTTTTTGCGATTCGGGGTCGGATCGGGAAATTTCATGGGACACCTCGGCCATTTGCTATCGTCAAACGCCGCGGGGCGTTTTGTTGGAATTTTGGCTGGAACACGATGAGCAAGTCTATGGATTGGGTTTGCAATTGCAAAGTTTCAACCATCGGGGAAAGAAGATGGTATTGCGTAACAATTCCGATCCGATCAAACCGACGGGAGACAGCCACGCACCGGTCCCGTTCTTTGTCACCACCAAAGGGAGAGGGTTTTATTTGGATACGGCGCGCACGGTGGAATTGTATTGCGGCTATCCGCGCGTCAGCGGCGCGGCAACGGACGGCGGCATGGCGGGCAGTACGGATGGTTTATACGCCAAGCGAACCGAAAACAGCGCCGTGGTCATGAGCATTCTCATTCCTGCCGCGTCCGGCGTGGACGTATACGTGATGGAGGGGGAAACCATCACCGATGTGGTTTGCCAATACAATCTCTTGTCCGGTGGCGGATGTACCGTGCCGGCGTGGGGGTTCGGTATGTTGTTCCGCTGCTACTACAAATATACCGAGGACGACGTGCTGGACATGGCGCACCATTTTATTGAACACCGAATTCCCTGCTCGATCATCGGATTGGAACCGGGATGGCAAACAAAGACGTATTCCTGCTCTTTTTTGCCCTCGCCCGAGCGATATCCGCATTTTGCCGAAATGGTCGCCAAGTTGCGAAAGATGGGGTACCACGTTAACCTCTGGGAGCACTGTTTTACGCATCCGACGTCCCCGATTTATTCGGATCTTTTGCCGTATGCGGGAAACTTTCCGGTCTGGAACGGCTTGGTTCCCGATTTCACCCTGCCGCAGGCACGGAAAATATTTGCCGATTATCATCGCCGCGCGCTGGTGGACCTTGGTGTGGACGGATTCAAGCTGGACGAATGTGACGGCTCGGACTATACCGGTTCGTGGTCGTTTCCGTCCACGACCGAATTCCCGGGCGGCGCGGACGGCGAGCTGATGCGCCAGCTGCTGGGGCCGCTTTACGTGCAAACCATCCGTGAAGCTATGGGAGATCTTCCCACGCTTTCCTCCGTCCGCTCTCTCGGTGCGCTTAGCGCCTCTTATCCTTTTGTATTATACAGCGATTTGTACGATCACAAGCAATTCATCCGCGGCGTGGTCAATCAAGGTTTTTCCGGACTTTTGTGGGCCCCCGAGCTGCGCTCGGTCGGTTCGGCAAAAGAGCTGATTCGACGGTTGCAAGTTTTGGTTTTTTCCACCCAATGCCTGGTCAACGCATGGAATTGCGAGGAAAAATGCCCATGGTTTATCTATGATTGCGAAGATGAGGTACGTCAATTGCTGCAGCTGCGCGAATCGCTGATCCCGATGTTAACCTGCGCGCATGAGCGCTACGCAAAAACCGGTTTGCCGCCGATCCGCGCGCTGGTGATGGATTGGAGCGATGACGCGGAAACGTGGAATCTGGATGATGAATATCTGTTTTGTAATCAGCTGCTGGTCGCGCCGCTGACTACCGACAGCGACAGCCGCAAAGTCTACCTGCCTGCCGGAACGTGGACGGATTTTTATACCGGAGAGCCGATCTCCCCCGGTTGGCACGACGTGACCACCGAAAAAATTCCCGTGTACCGGCTGGCAAATGCCGACGATCGATAATCTCGGTACGGGAAGGAAAGCAAATAGATTTATATTGCTTTTTTAACGAAAGTATGATATACTATACTTGTTACGGAATCTAACGCACAAAGTTGCCGTTTTGGGTTATACTGATCAAGGGATGCACGGTTGCATATCCATGAAAAAATGGAGGAAACATGATAGCGGGAAAAAGTTGGGATGACGTTTTTTCTTACGTTCGGCAAAAAGAAATACCTTTTTTCGTTGATGAATCGATGGCGTCTCATACGACCTTTTCCATCGGTGGGCCGGCAACATGTTTTATCGTTCCGGAGTGCGAGGAACAATTGATCGATATGCTTACTCTTGCCGCCGCGTGGGATATTCCTCGGTTTGTGCTGGGACGAGGCAGCAATTTGCTGGTCGACGATCGCGGTTATTGCGGTATGGTCCTTGCGACGGCGCGATTAAATCGGCTCTGCGTTGTCGATCACATGGATCACATGGATCACACGGATGAAGAAAAATATAGTCGGCAAATTGACGTTCAGTGCGGCGTGTCTTTGCGAAAACTGGCGCTCTACGCTAAAAAATTCGCCTTGCGCGGAGCGGAATTTTTGCAAGGGATTCCCGGCTCCCTTGGCGGCGCCATTCGCATGAACGCGGGTGCCTTTGGGAAAGAGATCGGCGATTTGGTTGTTTCCGTTCGTTGTTGGAATTGTCGCACCGGGCAAGTGGAAGTATTTCCCAAAGAGGATTTCGCTTTTTCCGCGCGCAACAGTTTGGCGGCGCAACGCACGGAACTGGTCTGTTTATCCGCCACTTTGCGCTTGACCGCTACGATTGGGGACGAGGAAAAGCAAGAGCAGACGCGCCGCGACATTCAAAACCTAACGGAACAATACAAGCAGCGCCGCAGGGAAACGCAGCCGCTCAATTATCCAAGCGCCGGCAGTGTGTTCAAACGCCCGAACGGATTTTATGCCGGTCGGTTGATTGAGGATTGCGGGTTGAAAGGCACTACGATCGGCGGCGCGCAAGTTTCCGACAAGCACGCCGGATTCATTGTAAATATCGGCGGTGCGACATCCGACGATGTGCTATCGCTGGTTGGCAAAATCAAACAAGAAGTGAAAATGCGTTTTAACGTTTCTTTGGAAGAAGAGATTGTATTTCTTGGGCACCGAGAAACGTCAAACAAGACGAACAAAAATGTGGAAATGTGAGCACTACTGGCATGACTTTTTCCGAACAAATTAAGCAGGAAATTTTAGACGCGGACTTGCCGAAAAGCGAATGTTGTCGGCGCGCATTTGCCTACGGATTACTGGCGTGCGCCGATCTGACGGAAGACGGCAGCGTAGATCTTCGGGCGGCCAATGCAGATCAGGCAGATCGGATTGCTTCGATCCTAACGGCTCGCATGGCTTGCGAAGTGACAAAAACGAAGATTGTCGGGGAAGCCTCTTCGCACATGCTGCTGCATGTGACATTTCGCAAGCAAGCGGAATGGCTGAACCGATTTTTCGATGAGCAATTGGAAAATCAGCGCGATTGGCTGTTTCCCTGCCCGCAGTGCCAAATTCAGTTTATGCGCGGCGTTTTTGTATCAAAGGGGACGATTTCCGACCCAACCAAAGGAGTACATCTGGAAATTTCATGCGGCAGCGACACGGTAGCGCGCCATATATCCCGCATGCTGACCGATCTTGGCGTTCCTCCCAAAATTGTGCTGCGCGCCAACGGACAACATGTGTACTATAAAAGCAGCGCTGCCGTCGAGGAATTTTTGACGCTGCTCAATACCAACCGCGCGCTTTTTACCGCCATCAATGCGAAAATCGAACGAGAATTGAGAAATCATATCAACCGCGCGTCAAACTGCGAATTGGGAAACATACAAAAAGCGGTCGCCGCGTCCGCCAAACAAATTGCCGCGATCGCCAAATTGAGAGAGAGCGATCGCTGGGATTCGCTTTCCCCCTCCCTACGCCATACGGCAGAGCTGAGATTGCAATATCCGGACGCGGGATTGAACGAATTGGCTCTGCTGCATCAGCCGGTTTTGACCAAATCAGGATTGAACCATCGATTAAAAAAATTAACGGAATACAGCTCGGAATTAGAATCAAGAGACGATAAATAAACCGAAAGTTTAAAAAGGAGGCGCCATGAACGAATTTGTTCATCTTCATTTGCACAGTGAATACAGCTTGCTTGACGGTGCATGTCGCATTGCCGATATTCCGCTGCGAGCAAAAGAGTGTGGTCATCGGGCTGTTGCCTTAACCGATCATGGCGTGATGTATGGCGCGATCGCGTTTTACAAGGCTTGTCGCGACGCGGGCATTAAGCCGATTATCGGCTGTGAAGTCTACGTTGCGCCCACGTCTCGGTATGACAAAAATCGGCAAAACGGAGGTCGCTCCGGCTACCATTTGGTATTGCTGTGCCAAAATATCAAGGGGTACCAAAATTTACTGTATCTGGTTTCCCACGGGTTTACCGAGGGATTTTACACCAAGCCGCGCATCGATACGGAGCTGTTGCGCTCGCACGCCGAAGGTTTGATCGGATTGTCCGCCTGCCTTGCCGGTAAAATTCCTCAATTGCTGCTGTCGGGAAACTTTGACGGAGCCAAAGAAACCGCCCTGATGTACGCGTCCATCTTTGAACCGGGTAATTTTTACATTGAAATTCAAGATCACGGCATGGCCGATCAAAAGCAAGTTCTGCCGGAATTGGTTCGTCTGGCAAAAGAATGTCATTTGCCCCTGGTTGCCACCAACGATTGCCATTATCTTCACCGCGACGAGGCACAAACGCAAGCGATTTTAACGTGTATTCAAACCAACACCACCATCCACGACGGCAATCCGCTTGGTTTTGAAACCGATGAATTTTATTATAAAACCACCGAGGAAATGCACCACTTGTTCGCCGACTATCCGGACGCGCTTCAAAACACCGTGGAAATCGCCGAAAAATGCAACTTGGAATTGGAATTTTCAACCGTTCATTTGCCCCATTATCCCACGCCGAACCAACTCTCATCGGAGGCATATTTGCGTCAATTGACCATGGAGGGTTGGCAGCGGCGACGGGACAGCGGCATGATCGGATACGGCGCCGGCGGAAAGCGTCATTCGGACGAGGAATATCGACAGAGAATGGAATATGAATTGTCCGTGATCATCGATATGGGGTTCGCCGATTATTTTTTGATTGTTGCCGATTACGTGAATTTTGCCAAAAGTCGAGGCATACCGGTAGGCCCGGGGCGTGGATCCGGTGCCGGCAGCTTGGTCGCGTTCTTTTTGGGGATTACCGAGGTGGATTCCATCGCGTTCGGACTTCTGTTTGAACGTTTTTTGAATCCGGAGCGGGTCAGCATGCCGGATATCGACATGGACTTTTGCTACAATCGGCGCGGCGAGGTGATTGATTACGTCATTGAAAAATACGGCGCGGAACACGTCAGCCAGATTGTCACGTTCGGTACGCTTGCCGCGCGGGCGGCTGTTCGCGACGTGGGACGAGCCCAAGGCCTATCGTATGCCGAGGTGGACGAGGTGGCGCGCGCGATCCCGCAAGAATTGGGAATGACCATAGAAAAAGCTCTCGCCCTGCCGCCGCTGCATGACTTGTACGAGCAGTCCCGAAAAGTGCGTCAATTGATTGATACGGCAAAATCACTGGAGGGTATGCCGCGGAACATGTCGGTTCACGCAGCGGGAATTTTGATCACGGAGGAACCGCTTTGGAACATGGTTCCGCTGGCGGTCAGCAACGGCGTGGTGGTCAGCCAATACGACATGGACACGCTACACCATCTGGGATTGCTCAAATTTGATTTTTTGGGATTGCGATATTTGACCATTTGTCACGACGCGCAAACCCAGATCGCGGCGCGTTTTCCGTCCTTTTCCCTCGATCAAATTCCTCTGGACGATGCCGCCACATTCGCGCTGCTCTCTTCCGGAAATACCTCAGGTGTATTTCAGTTGGAATCCGCCGGGATTCGTCAAGTGCTGATCGAATTGCAGCCGAATCGTTTGGACGATGTACAAGCTGCCATCGCGTTGTATCGACCGGGTCCCATGGATTCCATCCCCACGTATATGGAAAATCGACGCCATCCGGAGAAGATCACTTACCCGATTTCATCGCTTCACGATATTCTTTCATCAACCTACGGTTGTATTGTCTATCAAGAACAAGTCATGAACATCTTCCGCATTGTTGCCGGGTACACCTATGGGCACGCGGATGTGGTGCGCCGCGCCATGGCAAAAAAAAGAGCGGACGTTCTAGAGGCCGAGCGTGACGGTTTCATCGCCGGAGCCGCCAAAAACGGCGTTGACGCGCAAACTGCCACCGCTTTGTTTGAAGAAATGTCCGGGTTTGCCAAATACGCGTTCAATCAATCGCATGCGGCGTCCTACGCGCTGATTTCCTACCGCACGGCCTATTTAAAAGCGCATTATCCGTGTGAGTATATGGCTGCCTTGCTGACCTCTGTTCTGGATAACATCCCGAAAATCGGCGAATATATTTCTCAATGCACAAAAATGGGAATCCGCGTATTGCCGCCGGACATTAACGAAAGCGTCTCCGGATTTTCCGCCTCCGTTTCTCCGGACGGCTCACAACAATCGATTCGCTTCGGTCTTTCCTCCCTAAAAAACGTTGGCGTTTCTTTCATTCAGGCAACGGTTGCCGAGCGAGAGCGCGCCGGAAAGTACACCTCGCTGGCCGACTTTATCGATCGAATGCACTCCGACGGAAACCGCCGTCAGGTGGAAGTGTTGATCAAGGCGGGTGCCTTTGACAGCCTTTCGCTTCGGAGATCTCAAATGCTGGTATCTTACGAAAGGTTGATGGAACTGCGCGCCGGGAACGGTCGCCACGGAATTGAGGGACAGCTGGATTTGTTTCATTTTTCCACCGAACACACGGTGGAAACGCTCGGTCTTTCTTCGCAGGTGCCGTTTCACTATCCGGATCTCCCGGAATTTTCCTTGCGAGAATTGCTCATGCAAGAAAAAGAAGCCGCCGGGATGTATTTTTCCGGACAATTGTTGGATCAATACTCTCGCCATAGGGCAGCGTTGCAACCGGAGGAAATTGCCCACCTGCTGACCAAGGACGAGGAGGGCAACTATACCGTGTCGGAACGATCGCGCGTCGGCATCGCGGGTATTGTGCAAAGCGTGTCGGAAAAGACCACGCGAAAGCAAGAAAAAATGGCGTTCATCACGATCGCCGATTGCTATGCGGAAATAGAATGTTTGATCTTCCCCAAGCAATATGCGGCTTATTCGCCGTACTTGACTCAAGATGCCGCGCTGTTCATCCAAGGAAACGTCTCTTTGCGAGATGAGGAAAATCCGAAACTGATGGTTGAAAAAATAGAACTTTTAATTGACGACGATCACTATAAAGAAGAAAAAGAAGAAAAAGAAGAAAAAAGAGAAAAAAAAGCAACTGCTCACGAAAAAACGTCTGCCGATCGCACCGACGCCACGCTAAGAGCACCGGGCATCGCCGAAATGCCGAAAAAATTATATTTGCGCATCGCCGGCAAGCAAAGCGTGTCTTGGAAAAAAGCGTACAATTTGGTGGAGCTGTTTGAGGGAAAAACTCCGGTCATTTTTTACGATACGGAAACGTCATCCTACCAACGATCACCCTGCGGCGTCGCACTGAGCCAATTTGTCTACGAGCAATTTGTGACCTTGCTCGGCAAAGACAATGTTGTCCTGCGATAATTATGTTAGAAACGAAAAACTAAGAGGATTTATGGTAAACCAAAACGAAAGAAAAAACAAAAACAAAATGATAAAGAAAGCACTCCGCCGGATGGTCGTCATCATCATCGGAGGGATTGCAGCAGCGGTCGCCGTGATGCTGTGCAGCGGTTGCGCAAACGGGAACTCGGGGCAACGTGGCGAATCCGCCTACGAAATTGCGGTTCGGCACGGCTTTGAGGGGACGGAGCGAGAATGGTTGAAAAGTTTGCACGCCACAAACGATACAACGCCTGACGCCTCGCAAAGCGAGGAAGAAACCTCTTACCCTGCGGAAGCCGGGTACACCTCGGTCTCGCAAACAGTCTATGCTACCTCGCCGGTGAACGTCCGCACCAAGCCGGCCACAGAAGATGGCTCTGCCGTGGTCGGACAGCTACAAGAGGGAGAAAGGGTGCTGCGGATCGGCATCAATCCCGATACCGGTTGGTGTCGAATCGTCTATCAAGATGAAATTCGGTACGTTTCCGGTCGATATTTGGAATTGACCGTTTCGGACACGGTCGTGGATTTGGGCGCTACCGCGCCGGTCCTGCTGCTTCCCTCCTCCATCACCGTGACGGTGGGCGAGCCATATACTCTGTACCACGACGCATACATTTCCGGATTGTCCGATACCATGTTTGTCTCCTGCAACTACCACGGTGGAAAAGCGGAAACGCACACGCAGCGTGATTGCTACACGCTGACGGAAAAGCAAGCCGGAGAATACACGCTGGATATCATCATTACCCAATGGTTAAACGGAGCACCGACCAAAATCGCGCAACAAAGTGTTCTCGTGGTGGCGGTCGAACCGAACACACAACGGCAATTATGCGGCATGATGATCGGCGACAGCAGAGTCGCGGACGGTACCATGCTCTCTGCCCTGCAAACCAAGTTGGGATCGCGCTTGACGTGGATCGGAACCAGGACGACCGCGCTCTGCGCAAGCGAGGGGCGCAGCGGATGGAGCACCATGAATTACTTGTATTATGAAAAAGTGGGAACGCTCGTCAACCCTTTTTACTCTCCCAACACGCAGGTGGACGAGAAAAGTGGAATTTCGCACCATTTTGATTTTTCCTATTACATGAAAAATACCGGCGCCAAAACACCGGATTTTGTCATTTTTTGCCTGGGTGCCAACGATGGGTACACGGCAGCTGCTGCCGAGCGATTGCGCATCATGGCGGATTCCGTGCAAGCATACGGTCGATCGATCGGAAAAGACATTGCCGTCTTGGTGATGACGGAATACTTTTATCCGACGACGGGGTATGATGTGTCCAAAGATTATGACGTAGCGGCGTCGCGGTACGCACAGTTGAATTTCAATCGCTATTTGACCGATGCGTTTGCCGACTTGGTGGACGAGGAGAAAGCGGCGTTGCTTTCCAACTATCTGGTGCTCAATGCCACCACGCACCGTGTCCGAAGTCAAGTGGACCAAGTGTGGTTGGTCACCGACCCGGTGCATTTGAGCTACGAAGGATACATGGCGCAATCTGCGGTCATTCTTTCGGAACTGTATCGATGGTTCGGATAAACTTTTCGGCAAAGTTGGTGAAAATATGCCGGAACACCCTTTTAAGACCTTGATCGGCAAGATCATAGGAATAATCAAGTACAACGAGTTGACCTATATAGGGGTGCCCCTCCGGCGCATGGATCATCTGTTTGATTTTATTTCGTTCGCTTGTTTCTATATTTATGGGACTGAGTCAAACGCTTCCAATGAAGCAAGAGACTCAGTCCCTTTTGATTATAATGACTTTACTCACTTCTTGCTATACACATGCTTACCCTGATGAGATTGAAGAATCAAATCAAACAGTGTGTACATATCGACGTACTTATAAGTGTATCCGTCGTTTTTGGCTTCGGCATATGCCAGGAAATCGTCGACAAAGCCGACCAAATCCGTCGTGTACTGGCGAATTGTACGGTAAGCGGCAAAGTTTGTTCCGCTGTTTACCAGCGCTTGATACATTCCCTCGCGCGAACTGTCGGTGTTGTGAACCGGCTGGAAATCGCCGTACATCCGCATAAACACGGTTTCATTGTCCAAGACGGTCAAATATTCGCCCGTATTGACAAATCCGCCAAGCGATGTGATTTGCGCATAAGCTTGCATGGCCTCCAGGGACAGCGGCGTATCGTCAATGATAAAGCCGATGATATCCATATCAAACTTTTCCAAATACGGTTCATTGTACTCTACCCACTTGTTCAGATCGGATAGGCGAGACGGGAACACATATCCCGCGCCGCTGTCTCCGGTGACAAAGTAGTCGTTGTCCGTCTTGTTTTCATATACGTAATCAAAAATCATCGGAACACGATCGGACAAATTGGGGTTGAATGCCCACATCAGCGGAATTTGACCGCGTGCACTGCTCTCAAAGCAATCCGGAACCATCAGCTTCAGCCAAGCGGACGAATCATAGTCGCCGACGTACACGGTGAAATAGCGCGTTTTGGAATCATAGATTTCATCCAACGGCGAATCATTGTTTTCAAAATTTTTCGTGGTCATCTCGTATTGGCAGTATACCGATGCGTTGGTCATCCAAGACGGATTCCATGCGTCTGCTTCTTTGATGAAATCGTAGCCGGTGATAAATGCCACAAACATCCATTCCAACTCAACCTCGCCGCTAACGCCCCAGTTATTGAATTTGGTATATTTCATGTACCAAGGTGGGAAACCCATCAGCTTGCCGAATTTTCCGTTATTTCGATCTTGGAAAGTCTCTAAAATGGTTCCCAGCGTTTTTGCATCGGTCCCGATATCTTGGGTCGGGTCATCACAAGGCGCCTCGTCGGCACGGCAAGTCAAATCGACAAAGAAACATTCATTGTAGATATAGTAGTCGTGACTGTACAGCTGATTGGAATTCGGCGTGGTCGCAACCGCAGCTTTTTGGTAAATGACATTGCTTTCCACCTGCGATGCACCGTCCAGCGTGTACGCAACCATTTCCGGATTGACGCGATCGCCGTATTTTTCCAGTGCCCAAAGATACGGGTCACACTTAATGGAACCGGTAGAATCAATATCGGTATCGGCAATTTTGCTGCCTTTTTTCGCGTTGTTAAACATACCGCAAAGATCCATCTCGACCGGTACACCTTTTTTGGTCAACCACGTGTACAAGCTGTTCGCGTCGGTATCGTAACGAACCGGGAGATAACCCTCTACCGAGCAAACCGTCGACGCCACGTTCGCGGTCGCGGGAACCGAGGGATCCCAAACGACAATTCCCGCTTCGGTAATATACGTTCCGAGCGTTTCCCAGAGTTGCGACCAGCTGGTGATATCTTCTACAATACAACCCTCCAGCATTTTTCCTTCGCCGGAGATATAATCCAGCCAAAAGCTGTCGGTCGAGTCAAAGTTTTGATAAACGTAGAAGCCGTTTTCTTTTGCGTTTTTGTTTAAACGTCCTTGCAAGCAGGTGTACAAACGGACAACGTCGTTATAATCTTCGTTGTTGCCGCTCCCCGATACCGCGCTAATTCCGGAAATCTGATAAACGCGCATCGGCATGGTAAACGAGCCGCGGTAGTTTAAGTCCTTGGGAATAACGCAGGAGGATTTACCGTATGTATCGGAATCCTCGTCATAACCCAAATAAGTGGTCATGAAGTAATTGACCGCCATTTTTACCGCCAGTTGTGTGGTTCCGTTCAAGATAATATTTTTCCCGTCATAGCGGATAATAAACTCATTTTCCGCCAAATCGTCCGGCAGATTTGAGCTGGCGTCGCGGTTGGTCACGCCAACCAGAATTTCGCCTACGTCCTCCGAGACTTTTTCATAGTCGGTGACAATTTCCATATCGGTTTGCGTTGCGTTCAGAATTGCCAAGCGCAGCGCAACGGCAGCTTGGGTTGAGTCGTCGCTCAGCGAATAGTAATCATTTCGGACAATGCGAAAAGAACTTTTCCCTCCGATTGCCACATCGATGGTTTCCGCTGGATCGTCGGGGGTGTCGGGGTTATCCGGGGTGTCCGGATTGTCCGGGTTATCCGGATCTTTGTTGCACGCATACAGCATGGTCACAGCCATTGCTACGCAGAGCAGTACACATAAGTACCGCAAAACACGTTTCATGATGATTCTCCTTTCACGTCGTGAAATTGTACCATTATTGTATCATATCGTTCCTTGCTTGTCAAGAGTCGAAGGCAAAAAAAGCGAACGGCAAAGCCTGCCCGTCTTAACGGAGAAATCCAAATAGGACGAGAAAAATTCATCATAGACGAAAGTCTGTGATGGATTTTTCTTTATGCTATCACTTATCAATATTTGTGTCGCAGTAATCAAAGATTGCGATAGAAACCTTAACTAAATAACAAAAAATCACCTCTTGCAAATTCGCGAAAAAAACAAGTCCTATTATGGGGGAGGTGATTTCGTGGGATCAAGTTCGAGTTTCAACATAGAAAAGTGGGATATCAGAATAGGCGAAACGCACTTACAGCTCACGCACAGTGAGAATGGTTGGAATGCTAATATGGCATATTCCGACATCAAGAAAGCTGTAAAAATACATACATTGTTGAGAAACTGCAAGAAACAAAAGCAATCGTCTAAGAGAATGAATATCGTTATAGATAACGGTATCCATGCTTGACTGCAGGTAAGATTAAGTGTAGAAAATGCGGGGACGCCCTTTCATTGCGGAATTATGCACGAAAGAAAACTGAGGATGCACGAAAAAGCACGAAAGCACACTTCAACTGACGAAACTTAAAATCAGAGTTGAACAGATAGAAAAAGAAATTGCCGAGATATCTGCTGACATCTACGGTAAGAAAGATGTTGGTACTATTAAAAACTACATGGATATGTGGGACGATTTAAGTATCTCCGACAAAATAACCGTCGTTGATTCCCTTATTGGAAAGAATTACGGGAAGATTGATTTCCTCTTTCCTCCCGCAATACTTACTTATTGTAACACTTTCACTGTATCACCGCTTTAGAATTTTCTCCAAACCATTTTATCAACGACCCCGGTATAGCTCTG
>CAZDOX010000006.1:0-16504 GCA_964507155.1 uncultured Lachnospiraceae bacterium | reverse complement strand
CCCCTCTCCCGCACGCGGGCGAGGGGGTGTCCTTAGTTTTCTTTGTCAGGGGAGCACGCTCCCCTGACGACCCCTCGGGTGTAGCCGGGCAGGATGGCTGAATATTTTTGCACCGATTTCGGAGCAACAGCCATCTTTTTTTAAAAAATTCTTGAAAAGGGGTGCGGGGAAAAACTTCTTTTAAGAAGTTTTTCTCTGCGTCTTTCTTGCGACACAGACGATCAAACGCCAATCATTGTAAAGAACCTTTTTTCTCTTTTCTGATTGATTTTTCGTTTATCGCGCCGCGAAAAATGCGCGGATGGCATCTTCTTTGTCCGGCACGCTTCCCTGGATCATCCGATCGGATCCGCCGCCGCGCCCTCCCACAGCCGCGTGAAAGTCGCGCGCTATCGAGCGCAAGGGAATATGGTCGGAAATTGCCACATAGCGCACCGTATGGTCCTCTGCCACGGAAAATAACGCGGCAATTCCGTCGCAGCATGCGGCACCGCGTTGAGCGGCATACCGCATGGCGTTGGTATCGTCCCCACAGCCAAACAAAAGCAGATGTCGCTCTCCCGTCGCAGCAGCTTCCTCCATGCGCCGACACAGCAGGTCGCGGCGGCATTGTCCCAGCGCACCGCGAAGTTCGCCGTTTTCTTTTTGCAATTGGAGTACCGCCGCAGGAGTTTCCCCGCGGGCAACGCTAAGCGAACGGGCAGCCGAGTCCAGTGTGTCGCGTTCGCTCTGCCACAAACGAACTGCCGCCGCTCCGCACACCACGCTAAGGCGAACGCCGCCCTTATAATTCATATGCTCGGCAATCCGAATCACGCCAACCTCGCCGGTACTCGCCACATGCGGCGCGCAGCAAGCACAAACGTCCACACCTTCAATGGTCACAAGCCGAACGTTTTCGGTCAAATTCAACTTAGCACGATAGGACAAGGTCGGCAGTGTGTCCGCGTCCGGATAGTATGCCGTCACCGCGTGATTTTCCCAAACCACACGGTTGGCTGCCAGTTCGATTTGCTGCAGCTGCAGAACATTCAGCGGGCCGTTGACGTCCATAGTCATTCCGCTATCGCTCAAGTGAAACCCCACGTTATCGTAACCGTACCGGGCATGAATCAAACCGGAAAGAATATGCTCTCCCGTATGATGCTGCATCCGCGTGTAACGCTGCTCCGCGTTCAGCTCCCCGCGCACCGTCGCACCGACGGTCAGCGGCATATCGGTTTCGTGAATCAAGCGATCTTCGTTAATTTGCACGTCAAGCACGCGGCTCTCGCCAAGCACACCGGTATCGGCGTACTGCCCGCCTCCCTCCGGGAAAAAAGCGGTACGGTCCAAAATAACCGCGTAGTGTCCGTTTTCCAGCGGTCGGCAGAAAAGCACTGTTGCCTCAAAGCAAGTCAGCGCGCTGTCCGCTTCATACAGCTTTTGCGTCTCCCCAACGCGGCGAATCTCGGTTGTTTCCTGCCGACTCACGACGCGCTCTCCTCCGTCACCGTGATTCCCTGCGCCAGATCTTTGGTCACCAACTCGTCCATGCAGGTGTCCCGCAATTGATTGCCGTACATCTGATCGAAATAAGCACGTGCTTGCTCTTTGGTGTAATCCGCTTCGCCGGAGGTAATCATGGTTGCGCGCAGGGCATCGTAATTGTCCTCGGTATATTCATCCAAAAACACTTGATATTCCTCATCGGGGCAAGTGTAGCCGCCGGCGCGATAAACCGCATGACGCACCAAATCGACTTGTACCATCATTTTGCAATATTCAAACATGCTCTCTTCCGTCATGCCGCTGGCAGCCAAGATGGTAGCCAAACTTGTGTTGTAAACCGCGGCATACCGGCTGTACATTGCATAATAATAGCTGTAATAATACATGACGGCATCTTCCGGATAGTCCAAAACCAACGCGTTTTGGTTAATCTTTCCCCACAGCGCCGAACGAATCGCACTGTCGTATGCTTCTTGCTCCAGCGTGCTGCGAACGGACTCGGTTAACTCCTCCACCGTTGTCATAGCGCCGTCGGTGTAGGTGGCGACAAACGCGTCATCCAACGTCGGATCTCCGACAATATAATGGACGGTCATCTCAAACACCACCGTCTGACCGTTTAACGTTGCCTCGCCGTAATCTTCCGGAAAAGTCACCGTCACGTCTTTGGTCTGACCGGGGGTCATTCCCACCAAGCCGTCGACAAATCCCGGGATATATCCATTCGTTTCCGAAACGGTTACGGTCTGATGGAACGCAGTTCCACCACGAAAAGCCTCTCCGTTCAACCGACCGATATAGTCAAAGATAACCGTGTCCCCGGTCTCCACGGCGCGGTCGGTGATTTTCGCGTCCGGGTAAGATTCGTTCAGAATACGCGACAGTTCGCTGCTCACCGCCGCGTCGGTCACGGCGTAATCGGCAGGGTCGATGGTCAGACTCAGATTTTTATATCGGCCAAGCTGCACGTATTGCGTGACGTCCATCGAAAAATAATCCACTTGATCATACGTTTTCGTCGGATCAAAGTGCGACAGCGACGCGCCATCGGTCAAATCTTCCCCTGTGGGATCTTCCGTTGAATCTCCCGTGGAATCGGGGTTTGTCGAGTCGGAGGAATCCTTGTCGGTGTCGGGATCCTCCAGCTGTCCAAAACTGCAGCCGATCGTCGTCCCGCACAAAATTGCCGCGCCGATCAGCAGCGCCATCCATCGAATTTTCGGTTGGAATCGATGTAATTTCATAGTGAATAACCATTCCTTTCACGTTGGGGTTTGTTCTGAATTTTTTGTGAGTCCGTGAGGATGGACGGTCTTGCCCATCTTCGCAAGTTTAAAAGGAAAAGGGCCCGTTCCATCCTCAAAATGAGATGTACCCGGGTCCTCAGATTCCCGTTCGGAACGAAATCGAATTATGCCTCTTTTACGTCCAGAACTTTTTTGCCATTGTAGTAACCGCAAACCTTGCAGACGCAGTGGGGACGAACCATTTCACTGCAAGCAGGGTTAGAGCATTTCACCACTGCGGGCGCTGTCAACTTGCTGTTATTCGAGCGTCTCTTATCTCTGCGAGCACTCGAAACCTTTTTCTTTGGTACTGCCATTGAAGTACACCTCCTTATCACAGATCGTACGATCTGCTTCGCTGTTATAATTTTTTATTGATTATCTTCATCTTTGTCAAGCAAGGTAGCGAGAATCGCCAACCTCGGATCGATTTCCCGTTCGCTGCACGAACAAGGACCGTCGCGACGCGCTCGTCCGCACTTGGGACACAATCCCAAGCAATCTTCGGCGCACAGCAACCGCATCGGAAAGGAAAGAAGCAGCGCGTCACGCAGCTCGGAATCCAACTCCAATCTGCCGTCCACAATCACGACATACTCATCCACCTGATCGGCCAACTGTTCGTCGCTCAGCGTTCCCTCATTGACCACGGTTCGCTCAAACGAAACGCAAAACGTATCCTGCACCGGCGCCAAACACCGCGCGCACTCTCCGTGGTACGGCACCCGAATGACCAGTGACATACGCATATAGCCGCCCTCGTTGGTTACGATTCCCTCCGCTTGCGCCGCAGCGTCAAACGTAACGCCAAACGGCTCATCGGCAAGAAATTCTCCCTTTACGCAGAGTTTGTCCACCAATCCGTTCAGCATGGGGCGCATATCCAACGTCATGTCTTATCCTCCACTCCGACAGCACACCATACGCGCCGCAGAATGAAAGTTCGCATACGGACACCATCTTGACACAAAATGCAACGATATATATTATAGCTGATTTTGAGAAAAAAGTCAAGAGTTTTTTGCGTTTTGATCAAAAAAAATCGGTAAAATCACAAAAAACGTTGAGTTTGAAGCGAAAATGCCGTGCTCTTTCCTTAAGCCTCGCCGGATGAAGCGTCGCTCTCGCCGGTCAGTTCTCGCAGCATGGCGTCGGCGCTTTTTTTCACCAGCGACGCGTAATAGGAAACCACAATGATTTCCAGTGCGTTCAGCAAGCGTTCTTTGGCTCCGTCGACGGGCGCCCGATAGTCCTCCAGCTGCTCCGCAGCCAAGCGTCGAATCACCGCATCCGTGCAAACCTCGCAATGAGAGAGTCGATCCAACAGACAGCAAATCTCATCGTACAGATCCGAATCGCTGATGATATCGTCGCTGCTGTCCTCCACATCGCCGTTGATATATTCAATCAACCAGGCAATATGATTCAGCTGCATGCAAGAACGCAGCATGTTGATCAAGAAAATATGAGCGACCTGATCCATATTATACCGTTTTGAGTGAGTGGTGGCGATCCACCCCCGTTTGGTCCAGTTTTGTAAAGTAGAGCCGTCAATCCCCGCAATTTTACGAATTTGAGAGAGCATGACTCCGTCACTGACGATGAACAACTGCTGTAAAAACGCCTTTCCCGTCAAACCGCCGATTTCCGTTTTCTTTAAATTGGTACCGGGAACGGTATCGTCCATCAATTGATAATTCATTGGCTGCAGCCTCCTGTTTCCGCCACGCTGTCGCGTGAAATCTTTACCGCGCGCAGTATATTCTCATAATCGCGCATGATTTTCTGTTGTACTTATTATATAACATAATCATCGGATTGTCAAGTGCCGATTTGATGTGTTTTTTTGAATATTTACATTTTTGTACTTGACAAAGCGCCGCAAATATCTTACAATATGGATGATTTACCCATAGGCAAAGGAGAAAACCACCATGTTTACCGAATCCGACCGTCACACGCTCGCTCGCTCGGCGCCGTCTTTGGCTGCGCCGGACCGTCTGCGCATTAACCTTTTGCCCTCCCCCTTGGGAATTCCCATCCAAACGCCGTCGTTTTCTTGGCGTATGCGCGTAGCGGAAAGCAGCACCGAAGAAATTCAAACCGGGTATCGCATTTGCATTGCCGCTCGGCGCGCCGCTTTTGAAGAGGATTACCTGCTGGACACCGGCTGGATCGCATCGGACGAAAACAGCGATGTGCACATAGCCGGCTTGGACTCTGTTTTGCATGACAACGAACTGTACTACTGGGCGGTCCGGATCCGAAACAAAAACGGAATGGAAAGCCGCTTGTCGGAATGGCAGCCGTTTACCACCGCGCCGGGTGAAGAATGGGAGTCGACGGACGGCATCTGGTGCGCCGAAACCGTTTCCGCGCAGGAAGAAAGCGCCGGCGGCGATGATTTTGCCTTCCTCCGCACGGAATTTGATTGCCCGACGGCAGATCGCGTGGAAGCTGCCGTTTTAAGCGTCACCGCCTCCTCTCCCGAGCCGTCGCGTCAATTTGTTTACCATGTATTCCTCAACGGAGCTTTTGTCGGTCTCGGTCCCGCTCGTCTGGATTTGGATGAGCACGACCGCACCGTCCAATATTATCACACCTACGATGTCACCGAGCATCTTCGCTCCGGTGCCAACGCGCTGGGCGCGCTCTGCTACACGCGGGAGGAGCGGGCGTTTCTGTGCCAGCTCACTTTGTACTATCGCAACGGAACCAAGCGAATTGTCGTCAATTCCGGCAGAGACGCCGAAGAATGGCGCGGCATGAGCGGCAAAAACGTTTTCCGCGGAAATAATTCCATCGGCACGCATTATTACATTGCCGCCGCGCAAAACATCGACGCGTCCGTTTTCCCCTATGGGTTTGACACCGCCGGGTACGAGAATCCCGAATTTACCCCGGTGGTTCGCAAAATGGCGCCGCACCCCTTGCGCCCCTATCCCGGAGAGAACATGACTCGCTTCTTCCACCCCGCCGCCGCGGTAACCGAGCGAGACAACGGCATTTTATTTGTCGATTTGGGAAAAGAAATCGTGGGCGGCTTGCGGTTGCACATCAACGTTCCCGCCGAATGTGAAATCACCCTGCGCTTCGGAGAAGAGCTCAACGAAGACGGCAGCGTGCGCTATCGAATGAGAACCGGCAACATTTATACCGAACGGTGGCTGTGCAGTCCGGACGTTCCCGTGATCGAAAATTATAGCATGATGACCTATCGTTATATTGAAATTATCGATTGCCCCGTCCCGCTGAGTGCTAAAAATATTGTCGGTATCGCACTGCGTCGCGAATTTGACGAAGAGTTGGCTTCATTTTCCTGCGTCAACGATACGTTGTGCGATCTGTACGATACGTTTCGGTACGCGATTGCCGCGACCAACCAAGATCTCTACGTCGATTCGCAAAGCCGAGAACGATGCGCCTACGAGGGGGACGCGCTGATCAACATGCTCTCCGCCTACACATACGAATTGCCCGGCATGCTTCCGCGTTTTTCGGTGCGCTATCTTCTCACGCACCGCACTTGGCCGGCGGAGTACGAGTTGATCACCATTCGCACGGTCCTTTTGGACTATCTGTATACGGGAAATCGCACTCTGATCAAAGATTGCTACGCAAGACTACGTGCGATTTTGGCAAAAGACACCCCGGACGCTGCAACCGGATTGATTCCCCGCCGTACGATGGCGCAGCACGGAACCGACGCCGTTTTGGTGGATTGGCCCGCCGCTTCTCGCGACGAATATGATATGGAAAACGCTTACTTTAACACCGTCTACAACGCCTTTTACTACGCGGCGCTTTCCGACATGGAATATATCGCGCGCGAACTGGGAAAAGAAAACGATAGGCGGGATTACCGCGCCGCGCGTGACGCGCTGCAAGAGGCGATGCTGACGCGCTTATATCAACCGGAGATCGGCGCCTTTTGCGACGGTTTGCGCGAAGACGGAACGCCCATTTCTCATTACGCGCAGCACGCCACCGTATTTCCTCTGTACGCGGGGGTCTGCGAGCCGCTCGCGATTGCCGACGCTTGCGCGCGGTTCATCATCGGTCAAGGCACCATCCGTACCAGCATTTACGGCGCCTATTTTCTTATGGAAGCTTTATACGGCACGGGATTCGGCAACTATGCCACCGCGCTGCTGGCAGACGACGGCACTACGGCAGGCGTTCACTCTTGGGCAGCATCCCTTGCCGCCAAAGACATCACCTTGGCTCCGGAAGCTTGGTATGTGGAGGAAAAAGGCAATATGACCTTTTCACATCCTTGGGGATCGGCACCGGCATCGTTGATCGCGCGTTGCCTATTTGGGATTCGCCCGACGTCGCCCGGATTCCGTACCTTTCAAATTCGTCCGCTCATCGGCGATTTGTCCTACACCTCCATTCGCGTTCCCACGGTGAAAGGGACGGTTCGCGTTTCTCTCGGACAAAACAGCGAAGCCTACGAAGCGGAGGTCACCATTCCCGCCAATACGGTTGCCGATATTTATTTGCCCGTGCTGCCCGGCGGGACGGAAACCTTGTTCTTAAACGACAGAATTGCCAATTATCCCGTAGAAGATAATGTATATCATATTCGACTCGGTTCGGGCAAATATCGCCTATTGGCACAATAGCGCATCGACGACCGACAGCCGGCACGAACGATGTAACGATGTATAGAAAAAAGACGGGACCGCCGATTTAGTCGACGGTCCCATTTTGGCGTAATAGTTCTGCGAAAGTTTTATGGTTTCACTTCAAAAATGTTTAATCAATATCCAAAATACCGCTTGCCTTTACCCCAGCGGAATCAAAATACCCATTTTTTTGCATTTCAATCATCGGTATCATGTACAGTATGCCATTTTAAAAAAATTTTTCAAAATCCTCTTGACAAATGGTCTTTTCGGAGATATAATATTGACGTTGTAGGGTTAGTTGTTGCTAACCAGTGTGAGACGGAAAGCGAGGGTGGTTAGCATGAATTTGCGTGCAGCGGAAGAAGGATGCGAATATATCATTCAAGCAATCGACACAAAAGATGAAGAATTAGACTCTTTTCTCTTCTCTCTCGGTTGCTACAGCGGCGAGCCGATTACCGTTGTTTCTCATAAAAAGCACTCCTTGGTCGTTTCTATCAAGGATGGTCGATATACCATCGATAACGATTTGGCGGAAGCAATTCAAATTAAAAAATAGTCCGTTGGATTATTTTTTTGATCGAGAGTTAGCCGAAACTAACCGCATTGGATCGTTCACAGCATCGCTGTAACAATAAATTATATCATAAATTAAGGAGATATTCCCATGAGAATTGCACTAACAGGCAATCCTAACAGCGGTAAGACAACCATGTATAATGCCCTGACCGGAAGAAATGAAAAAGTCGGCAACTGGGCGGGGGTTACCGTTGACAAAAAAGAGCACCTGATCAAAAAGGTGTATGCGGGATCCGCACAGTTGATCGCTGTCGACCTTCCCGGCGCGTACTCCATGTCCCCGTTTACCAGCGAGGAAAGCATTACCAGCTCCTACGTCAGAAAAGAAAATCCCGATGTCATCATCAACATTGTGGACGCGACAAACCTCAGCCGAAGCCTTTTCTTCACCACGCAGTTGCTGGAGCTCGGGATCCCCGTTGTCGTTGCCTTGAACAAAAGCGATCTCAACGAAAAGAAAGAAACCAAAATCGATGTCGACGCGCTGAGCCGTAAGCTTTCCTGCCCCGTCATCACAACGGTTTCCACCTCGGCAAAGGGACTAAAAAATTTGATTGATACCGTTGCTTCCGTGGCGGGCAAAAAGCAAGACGCTCCGTACCACCAGGGCGACATTGATCTGTCCGACAAAGACGTCGTCGAGGAAGCGGACCGCAAGCGCTTCGCTTTCGTCAATGACATTGTCAAAGAAGTCGAAAGTAGAAAAATTTTGACCAAAGAAAAAAATGTCGGGGACAAAATCGACGCGGTTTTGACCAACAAGTGGCTCGGAATTCCGATTTTCGCCGCTGTGATGTTCTTGGTATTCTACATATCTCAAGCTGAGGGGCCCATCGGCGTCGGAAAATGGCTGGAGGGGATACTGACCGGCGGAATTGACGCGTTCCAAGGCTGGGTGGGCGACCTGATGGTCGACGCGCATCCGTTGCTGCAAGCCATTATCGTCGACGGTATCATCGGCGGCGTCAGCGCAGTCATGGGTTTTTTGCCGCTGGTCATGGTCATGTATTTCCTGATCGCCCTTTTGGAAGATTGCGGTTATATGGCACGCGTTGCCGTTGTGCTTGACCCCATCTTCAAAAAAGTCGGCCTTTCCGGCAAATCCGTCATTCCGTTTGTCATCGGTATCGGCTGCGGCGTTCCCGGCATTATGGCGTCCCGTACCATCCGCAATGAGCGTGAGCGCAGAGCTACCGCCATGTTGACGCCTTTTATGCCTTGCGGTGCCAAAATCCCGGTTATTTCTCTGTTTGCCGGCGCTTTCTTCGGCAAGGCTTGGTGGGTCAGCGCGCTGATGTACTTTACCGGTATTCTGCTGATCTTCCTTTGCGCCTTGTTGATCAATGCGATCACCGGATATAAGGCAAGAAAATCTTTCTTTATCATTGAGTTGCCCGAATATAAAGCACCTTCTCTTTGGGGCGCGTTTAAGTCGATGTGTCAAAGAGGTTGGGCGTATATCGTCAAGGCTGCGACCATTATCCTGCTTTGCAACATGGCCGTCCAGCTCATGCAAACCTTCTCTTGGAATCTCCAAGTGGCAGAATCCGCCGATCAATCGATTCTTGCCACCATCGCAACGCCGTTTGCTTATCTGATCGCTCCGATTGTCGGCGTACTTTCCTGGCAGCTTGCCGCAGCGGCAGTCACCGGCTTTATCGCGAAAGAAAACGTGGTCGGTACGCTGGCCGTCTGCTTTGTCGGATTGGAAAATCTGATCGACTTGGAAGAGTTGGAAATGCTGGAGGGCGCCGGTGCGGAAGTTGCCGGAATCATCGCCATTTCCAAGGTCGCCGCTCTTGCTTACCTGATGTTTAATCTGTACACACCTCCTTGCTTTGCCGCCATCGGCGCCATGAACTCCGAAATGAAGAGCGCAAAATGGCTGTGGGCAGGCATTGGATTGCAATTTGCCGTCGGTTACTCCGTCGGATTCCTCGTTTTCTTCTTCGGCACGCTGATTGTCGGCGGCAGCTGGGGCGCAGCATGGATGCCGATTGTCGGATGGGCAGTCGTTGCCGCGATTGTCGCAACGCTGACGACTCTGATTCTCAAGAAGAACAAAGAACTAAAAGCAGAATATGCGTTAAGCGCGCAAGCGTAAAACATATTCCCTGCCCTATCACTCAAAGAAAGGTGGCATCCTAATGGATCTGAATCTTCCTAACATCCTCGCGCTGTTGGTTATTGCTTTGATCGTGGGCGGTGCCATCGCATACGTCATCAAAGCCAAACGAAGCGGCAAGCGGTGTATCGGTTGTCCGGACAGTTCTAACTGCCATTCCGATTCTTGTAACGGTTCATGCAAGAGTTGTCATGGTTCGTGTCACTGTCAAAAAACGGAAGATCACTCCGATTCCGCACAATAATATATCTCCATGGAGGAGCGGTGCAGCTATGGGCGCCGACTCCCCCACAACACTATTTCGAAAAAGGGGGGCATCATGCAAAAATTGTTCTTATCCCCACTTTCCCACCGACGGAGCCTGATCGGTCTTTGCGTTTGCGTTTGCATTTGTATTTGCTGTTTGCTGTCCGGGTGTCAAAGTCAAAACAGCACTCAGTCGCATCCGGAATGGGAAAATCATCCTCTCATGCAGCAGTTTGCCGATCAAAGTTGGGCAGCCAAAACGTTTGCCGAGCAAGCGTTTTCCCATCGCATGGACGTGCAAGGACACACGGATTATACCGTTTTGCAAACGCGCTACGGCGTTTCATGGACCGATGACGAGGCGACTCCGATATTCACCGTCGGATTTTGGTATGAAATGGGCGAGAGCCGTGCTATGTACGGATATCGGATTTGGGTCGACTCCGATCAAAATTGTTCTTTGGCAGAGGAGGGCGCCACCGTTGCCGACGTGCTGTTTGAATGATATACCGTAATTAATATACCGTTAAAAACGAACTTGTCAAGAAAAGTACAATCAAACAACGCCCGGATCATGGCAAAGTACACGCTGCCGATCGGATTGCCCCAAACACCATTGTGATGAAGAACCGAATATCTTACAGATAAAAGGAGGAACCTCATCGTGAAGTTCCTCCCCTTTTTGTTACGAACCGTAAAAAGCAAGCGGCTTTTCTCGGTGCGCGTAAATGCTGTGCAATATTCCCGCCATCATATAAATAGCCAATACCGACGACCCTCCGTAGCTGACAAACGGCAGTGTAATACCGATGACCGGCAGCATAGCCAAGCACATCCCGATATTTTCCACCGTTTGTATCATCATGCAGGCGCCAAGACCTGCCGCGATGTATGCTCCCATACCGCAATCCGCATGATAAGCGATCACAAACACACGCACCACCAAAATCAACAACGCCGCCAAAATCAAAAATCCGCCGAAAAAGCCGAACTTTTCGCACGCCGAGGCGTAGATAAAATCGGTATGTGCCGCCGGCAGGATTTGATAGACTTCCCCGCCGAACATTCCTTTGCCGAAAAAGCCGCCCGCCATAATCGCGTCACGGCTGAGCAGAGGCTGATACCCATACCCAAGCGGGTCAATATCCGGCGAGAACCCGACCAGCAGGCGCTGCTTTTGATACGTCTCCAGCATGCCCCATACCAAGGGAAGCACAGCCGCCATCACGACAACGCTGCCGAAAAAATACCACTTGTTCAATCCCGCCGCATACAACATCACCACGATAAAGCCGATAAAAATCAATGCAACGCCAAGATCTCCCGTCAATAAAATCAGCAAGATGATGACCCCGGCGTGAATCAGCAAACCCAGCAGTGTCATGGGACGATCTATTCGTCCCGCTGTGCGAGACAAGTGGTATCCAAAGGAAACGGCAAGCGCCGTTTTAATGAACTCGGA
Source organism: uncultured Lachnospiraceae bacterium (assembly GCA_964507155.1). GTDB lineage: Bacteria > Bacillota > Clostridia > Oscillospirales > CAG-272 > SIG644. Next base: position 4,681 of record CAZDOX010000006.1, on the reverse strand, counting down.
CGGTTGGATGCCAAAGGGCAGAAAGGAAAAGTACAACCAGCTTTGGTTGGTTCCCTCGCTTTTCCCTTTGAACAAAAGAAGAATCAACAGCGCCACCGAGCCGAGCAACAAGTAGGGCGAAAGTCGCCTTGCCAGCGCACGATAATCCAGGTTGGCAAGCACCACCATGACAAAAAATCCCACCACGGTCGCGCCGATTTGCATGGGTAAAACTCGCTCGCCGAAAGTTTCTTTCCCTCCCCACAAGGTCAAAATACCGATCAGCGACAGCAATGTGGTACACCCGAGCAACACTCCGTCCAGCACCATCAACCGCTTTATACAAAATCGAACCGCTCGTCCGAACATATGCCTCTCCTTTCCGAGCGCTGCTTAAGAGCAGCAGACACCATTGCCGCTTGCCGCAACAAGCAGCGCGAGGGGACGGTGAACATCTCCTCGCGCCGTATTTATTCGCAAAAATCCGCTCCCTTTTGCACCATCAGCGCTCTGACTTTGGCGCCGTCGATCTCCTTGGCGGTACATCCGCTTCGTGCCGCCATCGCCGCGCCGATCCCGGCAGCCTCTCCGCTCGCGCGGCAGGACTGTTGCACGCGGATGGACGATTGCGCGCAAAAATCGGCGCCAAGGCATCTGCCGGCAACCAGCAAATTATCCAATCCGCGAACCACCAGCGAGCCGAACGGCAGTTCGTACCAAGGTTTATCCCCGTCTTTTTTCAACGCCATAATGTTAAAGCGAGAATCTCCGTGAACATCCATCGGGTAAGCAGATTGGCAAATCGCGTCGGGGAATTTTCGACACGTCACCACGTCGCTTGCCGTCAACACATACTCCGTTTTGACGTTGCGCGACTCCCGCACACCGACCATGGAGGCAATCGACGAAACATACGCATGCTCAAATCCGGGAAAATACTTTCGATAGAAGTTGACCTGACGGAAAATCGCTTTTTTGCCCTCCACCTGCACCCGCGACAAGCTCTCCGGGTCGGTTGCGTCATTCACATCGAAAAATTCCGGGCAATTCAAAGCGATGCTGTCGTTTCTTCCCGGCACATGGAACAGCTGCCAGTACCAGCGGTCGCTATCGACCAAATCTCCGGCGGCAATCGCCTGCAAAAATACGTCGTTCAACGCCCATTTGCCGTCTTGCGTCACGGCAGCGTAAATCCGCCCGGTTTGGCGGTTATAGCTGGCGGTAGACGACGGGCAATCGGGATGATCCGCCGCGACCTGCTTAAAGTAAGTACCGAGCGCGTCGATATTGACGCCGCCCATCATGTAGCGAAGCGACACGGCTTGGTTTCTCCCCGTCTCCGGTTCACCTCGCGTCCACTCTGCCCCGGCATAAACGCAAACATCCGCGTCTCCCGTGCAATCGATATACATCTTGCCGCGCACCGTACCGTGACCCGCTTTGTTGAAAATACGAAGTCCCGTCACCGCAGAACCTTCCGTTTCCACCCCCGTGATCACCGTGTGATACAGCAGATCCACGCCGGCTTCCGCGCACGCTTGCTCTTCCACAAACGACAGAACGATCGGGTCAAAATACCCATCGTTGGCAAGTCCTTGCGAATAGCGCTCCATATCGTGGAACAAGCGCTTTTGCAGGTAGGAATTTTGCGCCTTGTCCTTCAGGTGAGAGCTCATCACGGGCAAAACCAACCCGTTGGTCGCCGAACCGCCCAAAGAACCGGAAGATTCCACGACTAAGACACTGGCGCCCTCTTCCGCTGCGGACAGCGCGGCAAACGCACCTGCCGTTCCACCGCCGCACACGACAACATCATACATTTCTTTCATGATTATGACCATTCCTTTCTAATGGTTTTGAAGTTTTGTGGCACTTTCCGTCAGGAAATTCGCGTCGGTGACGCGAAAGTCACAAAACTTCGGTCTGAAAACGATCCGTTTTTCAGACTTCTTTCCCTTTCTTTCGGATGACAGCTTCATCGGCACGGTCGCCGACAGCCGAAAAATCAAATCAATACTGTCTTCCCCAGACCACCATATGCCGAGCCGGCTTGCCGCAGCAAACGCAAACGTCGGACAAGTGCTCCTCGGAAAAAGGAATACAACGCGATTTCACGCCTCCGGTCCGATCTTTGATCTCATCCTCGCAAGCAACGTCGCCGCACCACATCGCCTTGATAAAGCCGGGACGATTGGCGGCAATATCCAAAAATTCTTCCATGTTGGTAGCCACATGCGTTTTTTCTTCCAAGTTTTTGCGCACACGGGCGACCAGTTCTCCGTATACTTGGCGCAGCATCGCTTGCACTTCCTCTGCCAAGTTGTCCAGGGAAATCACCTTTTTCTCACGCGTCACGCGGCTGACCAGCACGCACGAATTGTTCTCTATATCTCGCGGTCCGATTTCCAAGCGAACCGGAACGCCCTTCATTTCATACTGACTGAATTTCCATCCGGTAGATTGGCTGTCATCGTCATCCAGCTTAACCCGAACACCTGCGCCTTTCAATTGACGGTACAACTCGCCCGCCTTATCCAAAACGCCCTCTTTGTGCTGTGCCACCGGAATGATAACCACTTGAATCGGCGCGATGGCAGGCGGCAAGATCAAGCCGTTGTCGTCGCCGTGGGTCATAATAATGGCGCCGATCATCCGCGTCGATGCCCCCCACGAGGTTTGATGCGGATGGCGCATTTGGTTGTCTCTCCCGGTAAAAGTAATGTCAAACGCTTTGGCAAATCCGTCGCCGAAATAGTGCGACGTACCGCCCTGCAGGGCCACGCCGTTGTGCATCATCGGTTCAATCGTATACGTTGCTTCGGCTCCGGCAAATTTTTCCTTTTCCGTCTTTTGACCGGTCACCGCGGGGATTGCCAGCGATTCCAAGTAAAAATCTTCGTACACTTTCAGCATGCGCAGCGTTTCTTCCTTGGCTTCTTCCGGCGTTTCGTGCATGGTGTGCCCCTCCTGCCACAAAAACTCGGAAGTACGCAAAAACGGGCGGGTCGTTTTCTCCCATCGCACCACCGAACACCACTGGTTATACAATTTCGGCAAATCGCGGTACGAATGAATGACATTCTTATAATGCTCGCAGAAAAGCGTTTCCGAAGTCGGGCGCACCGCCAAGCGCTCGCTCAGTTTATTCTCGCCGCCAACCGTCACCCACGCACATTCGGGCGCAAATCCCTCGACGTGATCTTTTTCCTTGGTCAGCAGGCTTTCGGGAATAAACATCGGCATATAGACGTTTTCGTGTCCTGTTTCTTTAAATCTTGCGTCCAAATCGCGCTGGATATTTTCCCAAATGGCATACCCGTAGGGGCGCAAAATCATGCAACCTTTCACGCTGGAATAGTCCATCAATTCCGCTTTTTTCACCACATCCGTATACCACTGCGTAAAGTCTTCGTCCATCGACGTAATTTGCTCTACCAATTTTTTATTGTCCTTCGCCATACTTCGTCCTTTTCTATCTGCCCCAATTCAAGCGCGAGCAGAGTCTCTCATGCATAATTTGATAGGCAAGCAGCCATACTACTCGCACCTTTCATCTTGATATTATTATATAACATCGCGGCAAGTTTGTCAAGTATTTTCCTGCGAAAAAAGCAACGGCACGCTTGTCGGTTGAAAATGACCCGAAATAAAAAAATTCGTTAAAGGAGCGTCGTCATGTCCACCTCAATTTTGCCCGGTGTTTCCGTTCTCAATCTGCCTTACGTCAACGCAACCCCCCATCAACTGCGCTTGCACCTTTCCTATCTCTTGACCCGGAGCCAAACGTGCGCCAAAATATTCACGCCGAACGCCACCATCGCCGCTGCCGCATACAAGGACGCCTCTTTGCAGCAGTTGTTGCGGCAGGCAACCCTCCTTTTGCCGGACGGCTATGGGATTTTGCTGGCTGCGAAATTGGCAGGCACGCCGCTATGTCATCGACTTGCCGGAATCGACGCCGGGGAAACCATCCTTTCGCTGTGCGCCGCTTTTCACATTCCCGTTTATTTTCTCGGCGGCGCGCCGGACGTTGCCAAAAAGGCTGCCGCTTTTCAAACCGAAAAATTTCCCACGCTTCGCGTTGCGGGGTGCGCGCACGGCTATTTTTCCGAGCAGGAATGTCCCGCGATCCTGCAAGACATTCGTCGCTCCGGTGCTCAAGTCGTGCTGGTTTGCCTCGGGTTTCCCAAGCAAGAACAGTGGATCCTCCGCGCTGCTAAGGCTCTGCCGCAAGTCCGATTGATGATCGGTCTTGGGGGCAGCTTTGATGTTTGGGCGGGTCGGGTCAAACGCGCCCCTGCCCTCTTTCGGGATCACGGGTTGGAATGGCTGTGGCGAAGCGTGCGTAAGCCGTCCCGCCTGCGCGCCCTTACCCCGGCTATTCCCTATTGGATCGCAGCCAAGCGACAAAGCAGGACAAAAGCTGTAAAAGCTGCAAAAGCCGCAAAGGCAGCAAAGACCGCAAAGGCAAAATAGCCGTCAAAACTTAACAGTTTTTCCCTAATTTGGTCAAATAAATTACGCAAAACGCCAAAACTTGAGAAAAATTCAAAAAACTCTTGAAAAGCGTCTTCGTTTGTATTATAATATTACGGAATAGAAAGGTTTGCCCCGGAGGACATTCCTTTCGTCAAATCGGATAGACAAAAAATCATATATAAAAATGGAGGAATTTACCATGTCTGTAAAAGTTGCTATCAAT
>CAZDOX010000005.1:7002-17602 GCA_964507155.1 uncultured Lachnospiraceae bacterium | reverse complement strand
AACAGCCGTGGGGTCGTCAGGGGAGCTTGCTCCCCTGACAAGAAAAACTAACGACTCCCCCTCGCCCGCGTGCGGGAGAGGGGGCAGGGGGTGAGGGCAGTTCCTTGTCAAACTGCGCGGCGATACAGCTGCACATAAAGTTTTTACTACCTACTTTAAACGATAAGTTTGTGACTCTCGCGCAAAACAGCGCAAATTTTTATCATCCAAAATGAAAGGAATGGTCATAACAATGAGACCAAACAACTCCGATATACACGATAAACGCCGACAACCTTGGGATAAAACCCGAAAAAACATAAAAGATAAAAGCCAAAGTAAACCGAAAGACACCTCGACGCTCTCTTTGAACACGGATGACTATTGGCAACCGTCCGGAGAGGAAAAAATCGGAAGCGGCGCGGTCATCGGTCGCAATGCCGTGCGGGAATTGCTTCATAGCGACAGAACCGTGGATAAATTGCTCGTGCGCCGCGGAGATCGGGAGGGATCTATCGTGGCTCTGATTGCTATGGCAAAAGAACAAGGCATCCCCGTGGTAGAGGTGGATCGCTCCAAATTGGATGAAATGGCAGGAACGTCTCCTCATCAGGGCATTATCGCGTTGGCAGCGGAAAAAGCCTACGTAGAGCCGGAGGATCTCTTGCAAATCGCCAAAGAGCGTGGCGAAGATCCGCTGATTGTCGTGGCGGACGGAATTACCGACCCATATAATTTGGGTGCTCTGATTCGCTGCGCCGAAGGTCTCGGCGCCCACGGTCTGATCATCCCCAAACGCCGTGCGGTGGGGTTGACCCCGCTGGTGACTAAAGCCAGCGCCGGTGCGGTGGAGCATTTGGCTGTCGCGAAAGTGACCAATTTGGCACAAACCGTCCGCATGCTGCAAGAGCAGGGCGTGTGGGTGTACGCCGCGGAAGCGGGAGGACGCGATTACGATCAAGTCGATTTTCGCGGCCCTTGCGCGCTGATCTTCGGCAGCGAGGGAGACGGCGTTTCCGCACTGCTCAAAGAACGTTGCGATGGGATTATTTCCATTCCCATGAAAGGAAAGGTTAATTCGCTGAACGTTTCGACGGCGGCGGCTATTTTGATCGCCGAGGCTGCCAAACAGCACCGATACGCTGCGGAAAAGCCAAGCGGCGAGGGGTAAGCTACCTCGGTGCGCGTCGGCTCCGATAAATCCGATGAAACAGAAACGGAGGATGGTCAGATGGGACAAGATCATGGGTCAAACGATCGCGCCGCGCAAGAACTGTTGCGCCGTTTGCGCGAGCAGTATCACACGTCGGCGGATGAGAACGAGAACTCGCGCGAATCTTCGCCCGAGGACTCACTGGAAGACTCACCCGAGGACGTGTTTGCCTTTTTCGATACGATGGAAGAGACGGTCGCGGCGGACAATCGATCGGGAAAAAACGACGATGGCGAGAATGGGAGCGAGAGCGAAGACGACGAGGTAACGCGTCGCATCGTGGAAATGTTCTCCCAAACGCACCCCTTGACGGAGCGTCTTGCTGCGGAAGAAAGTGAGCAGAAACCGGAGCAAGAGCAAGAGCAGCAAGATGACGTGTTCTTTTCGGGAGAGAAAGAAAAACCGGATCGGAGCATGCAAGAATCTGAGGGGCCGATGTCGGAATCCTCGGATTTTTCGGAGCTGTCCGAGCTAACCGAGCTGGCTAAACTGGCAGAATTATCCGAGCTACCCGATTTTGAAGATGAAGTCGGCGACATCGCATTGCCGGATTACGGTCAAGAGGACGCGGGGGAACCGGCCATGGCGAATAGTCCGGATGAGGCATGTTCGACGAGCGATGAAAACACGGACGACGTCGGTGACGCCGACGATCCGCAAGCGTCAGATCAAATGCCGGCGGAAGAATCGTTGCTCTTCGTTGAGAACGCGACAAACCTTGAGACAGAGGATGAAAGTGAAAGTGAAAGTGTCACACTAACCGAAGTCGATGGCAGTGATGAAAGTGACGAGAGCAACGAGAGCGACGGCGAGAATATGGACAGCGCGGCGTCTTCTGTCGAGGACGAGACGGTTTTGGACGAATTTGATCAAGTTCCCCTTCCGTCGAATCGGCAGGAAGAGGGAGAAAATAAGGAAGAAAAAGAACGCAAAGAAACCAAGGAAGAAGCAAAAGAGAAGAGAACGGAACCAAAGCAGGACAATGCTGCCTTGGCTGCGGGAGAAGTGCCGAGCGAGCCGCGGCGTGTAACTCCTCGTCCGTCTCCGCTGGATGCGGCACTGGCGGCGCAGCGGAAAAAACACCAAGCAAAAGGTGAGCGGCACTCGGTGGAACTGCGGGCGTCGGAAACGCTCTCCGAAAACGACGTGGCTCTGTTGCTGCGTCTGGGGTATGAGAATGATTTGCGCTCTCACCAATCCATCGAACAGCTGCGTCGCATTGAAAAACAAACGAGAGAACTTCCGATCACCGATCGCCAGCGGCACGGACTTGCCTTTGGGTACAGTGCCGCCGAGCGGGACAGCGATCAAAACGATCCGCGCCGCGAAACGAGAATCAAACAAACTTACCGTCAAAACATGACGACGGTAACGTGGCGGTTGGTGTTCACCGTTTTATTTGCCGTGGCTCTGACCGTGTTGGATGCCATGCCGCTGTTCGCCTCGGTATTGCCGCCGCGCGTGGCAAGCCTTGCTACGCACCCGGTGGCGCATTTGCTGGCGCTGCAACTGCTGGTTTTGTGTGCCATCCCTTCCGGAAAACGATTGTTGTACGGCGCCGGACGTCTGCTGCAGCTGTCTCCGGAACCTATTTGTGCGCTGCTGCCGGTTTTGGTTGGAAATTTGGTTTACAATGTGATTATGGCATTGCAGCCGACGCGATATGTTCTGCTCAATGCGCCGACCGCGTGGCTTTTGGTGTTGTTTGTGGTGTGCGATCGTCTGGATCTGGTCAGAGAGAGCGCGACGTACGACATGGTCAGCGCGGGAGAGCATAAACTGGTGCTGTCGCCGACCAAACCGCACAAGAAAAAGATTTTGCGCGGCGGTCGAATTGTCAAGATTATCGACGAGGACGCGGGACTGCCTCATTATCGTGTGGAACGAGCCGAGAAAATTGACGGCTATTTTGAATTAACCAACGCGCCGACGCGGCGATACCGTCGTATTTTGACTTTTTTGGCGGCGCAGTTGCTGTTGACGCTTGGCGTCGGGGGCGTTTCGCTCCTTTGTTCCGGATTATCGTGGCACCTTCTGCCCGCCATGCTGGCAACCATGCAGTTGTGCGCGCCGGTCGGTATATTGTGCATGAATTCGTACGCGCTGTTTGCCGCTTGTCGGGCGTTGCGCCCCGCAGGCGCGACCATTCTCGGACCGGGCGCGGTGGATGAGATGGCGCAAGAGAAAATTTTGATTTTCTCCGATGTGGAACTTCTTCAGGCGAAAAGTTCTACGGAGATTACCATGAAAGGCGGCGGAGATCCCAAACGATACGTTCGATATGCACGCCGCGTGTTTTGCGCGTTGGGCGGCACGCTGGGGAAAATCAATACCTCCGATCTCTCCGAGGATCGAACGGACGGCGGCGTGGAAATTATTCGTGTGTATCCGGAGGGCGTCGAGGCGAGATTGGACGGAAAAGTTCACTTGCTGCTCGGCAGCTCCTCCTTTATGAAAAAAAATAAGATTGCCGTTCCCACACCGGACGCGGAAATGATGACGCGCCGCAGCGATGAGAGCAGTATTTTGTATCTTGCCGTCGGCGGGCAGGTCCGTCTCGGCTATGAAATCAATTATCGGATTCACGGCAGTTTTGAACAAATGGCGGCGCAGCTGGCAAAGGGAACAACCACCGTGGCAATTTGCAGCGCGGATCCGAACATCACCGAGCAGTTTTTGGCTGCCAGCCGTGCCAAAAAGAAAACGCCGATTCGTTTGTATAAACCCATTCGGCACGAACGGCGACGCGTGCTGGACAGCGAGCAGAGCGGAATCGTGTCTGTCGGCAAGGTGCGCAGCGTGGCGGCGGCGATTCGCTGGTGTGAGCAAATCGTGGAAAACGAGCGATGGATGAGCAAAATTCAGGCGGTGCTGATGTTCTGCGGCGCCTTGTTGACGGCGTTGACGTTTGGCGTTGGGACGGGCGCGGAAGACGCACTCTTCGGCGTGCTGCTCATGCCCTTGTCGTTGCTTTTTACTCTGCCGGTTTGGGTGATCGGAAAAACGGCACCGAAGACGCAAGAGACAACGTCGACTCCCCGCCCAAGGGCAACGGAGGACGTCCCGGGCGTCGACCGAAATGTCGACGGTCACAGTGAGAAGAAAGAAAGGTAAAAAGTCTGAAAAACGGATCGTTTTTCAGACCGAAGTTTTGTGACTTTCGCGTCACCGACGCGAATTTCCTGACGGAAAGTGCCACAAAACTTCAAAGCCGTTAGAAAGGAATGGTCATAATCATGAAGTCAAATCAACATTCATCTTGTCCGTATAGCGGCGCGATATTGAAATCGGTGCAAAAACCGGGGCGTTACAGCGGCGGCGAATTCGGGCAAGTGATCAAGGATCGCGCAAATATCAAGGCGCGCTTTGCATTTTGTTTTCCGGACAGCTATGAGATCGGCATGTCCAATCTCGGAATAAGAATTTTATACGGGGTGCTCAACGAGCAAGACGACGTTTGGTGCGAGCGTGCCTATACGCCGTGGGTGGATATGCAAGAACAAATGATTCGGCACGATCTGCCGCTTTGCGCGCACGAGAGCGGAGATCCGCTTCGGGCGTTCGATTTTGTCGGATTTACCCTGCAATACGAAATGTGCTATACCAATGTGCTCAATATGCTCACTTTGGCGAAAATCCCGTTGCGTGCCGCCGATCGCGGGGAGCAAGATCCGCTGATTATCGGCGGGGGTCCGTGTTCGTACAACGCCGAGCCGATCGCACCGTTTTTTGATCTGTTCAGCATCGGCGAGGGCGAAGATATGCTGGTCGAATTAATGCAGTTGTATATTCGCATGAAAGAGGACGGAACGTACACCAGACAAGATTTTTTGCACGAAGCTGCTCGCTCGGTTCCGGGAATTTATGTGCCGTCGTTTTATGAAGTTACCTATCACGAGGACGGCACCATTGCCGCCTACACGCCGATTTACGACGATATTCCGCGGCGCGTCAAAAAGCGGATCATCAAAAATATGGACACCGCCTACTTCCCCAAAAAATTGGTTATGCCCTACATCGAAACGGTGCAGGATCGCATTACGCTGGAAGTGTACCGCGGGTGTATTCGCGGCTGCCGATTCTGCCAAGCGGGGATGATCTACCGCCCGGTACGGGAAAAAACGCCGGATGTGTTGAACGAACAAGCCAAATGTTTGTTTGAATCGACCGGCTACGATGAAATGACACTGTCCTCGCTCTCCATCAGCGATTATTCGCAGTTGGATGACCTGACCGACAAGCTTTTGACATGGACGGACGATCATATGATCAGCCTCAGTTTGCCGTCGTTGCGTGTGGACAGCTTTACCAAGTCTTTGATGGATAAAATTTCCACGGTTCGTACCGGTTCTTTGACGTTTGCGCCGGAGGCGGGGACGCAGCGATTGCGGGATGTGATCAACAAAAATGTGGTGGAAGAAGATTTAATGCGAGCGGTCGGCGTAGCCTTTGCCGCGGGAAAATCGCAAGTGAAGTTGTACTTTATGAACGGTCTTCCCACGGAAACCGATGAAGATATCGAGGGCATTGCCACGCTGGCGCAGCATGTGATCGATCGCTTCTACGCTACACCCGGACGACCGAAAAAAGCGCCGTCGGTGACGGTCAGCGTGTCCTGCTTCATCCCCAAGCCGTTTACGCCGTTCCAGTGGGAGGCGCAGGTAAGCATGGAAGAGCTGGAGCGAAAGCAGCGCGTGCTGGCGGATAAGATCACCGATCGAAAGATTCGCTATGCCTATCACGACGCGCGAGTCAGTCATGTGGAGGCGGTGTTGGCCCGTGGCGATCGACGCCTTGCCGACGCGCTGGAATTGGCGTGCCGCGAGGGATTTCGTTTTGACGCGTGGGACGAATATTTCAATTATGACAATTGGATGTCGGTGTTTGCACGCACCGGGATTGATCCTGCTTTTTACGCCAATCGCGTCTGGGGCGAGGACGAAGTGCTGCCGTGGGACATTATCGATTGCGGCGTGAACAAAGAATTTTTCAAGCGTGAGCGTGAGCGCGCCTACGCGGGAAAAACCACGCCGAACTGCCGCGAGCATTGCAGCGCTTGCGGTGCCAATTCGTTGGGAGGTGAACGTACATGGTGTCCGAAAGCCAAAGCATGACGGCCGCTCGTGCGCCGAAAACAGCGTATCCGTTGCTGGAGACGTATCGCACCGTGCGATTAAAATTCTTAAAAACGGGAAGTATGCAATATATTTCGCATTTGGATTTGCAACGCACGTTTGCTCGCGTGCTGACGCGGGCAGAAATTCCGGTTTGGTATACGAAAGGATTTAATCCCCATGCCAAGATCGTGTTTGCGCTGCCGTTGAGCATTGGCGCACAGAGCGTTTGCGAGCTGGTGGACGTTCGCATTGAGCGTGATATGCCGGTAGAGGAAATTCGGGACAGATTGAACGCCGAGATGACCGAGGAAATGCAGGTTTTGGATGCGTACATACCAAAGAGCAGTTCCGATTTCTCGCAGATCGCGTGGGCGGCATACGATCTGATTTTTCACATCGGCCATGGGGAGTACCCCGATCATCTGCCCGATCAAATTCAAGCGTATCTGACCACATCACCCGTTATGATTGAAAAACGATCCAAATCCGGGATCCGCGAGATGGACATGGTTCCCCTGATTCGTTCCGTTCGGGCAGCGTATCGTGACGAGGACGAGAAAAGAGAGCTGGTGGTACACGCCGTCTTGGGCGCGCATGACGCGGATTATTTGAATCCGGAATATGTGGCGCGGGCGATCCATGAGCGTTTTTCGTTGCTTTCCTCGGACGATCCGTCAAGTGACTATGAGATTTTTCGTCGCAGGGTACTGCTGCCGGACGGTGAAACCGAGTTTCGATAAAAGGTAAAAGATAAAAGATAAAAATGGGGAGGAACTTCCGTGTGAAGCTTCTCCCCATCATTTTATGATTTATAATGGATGAAACACCGGTTGGCGGTTTTTAAACGTGCAAACATGCCCGAAAATTTCTTTGAGCAGGGAAAGGGCGCGATTGACGTGCTGTCCCACCCGATCCGGGGTATGAGCGTCGGAGCCAACCGTGATCACGCGCCCGCCCAACTCATAAAATCGTTGTAAAAAACGCGCCGACGGTAAAAATTCTCCCACGCAATCCACGCCGCTGGTGTTGATTTCCATGCCTTTTCCCTTTTGAACCAATGTGCGCAAAATGTCGTCGACCAGGGAAGAAAAATCGTCGTAGCACACGGGGCGCGCGTAAGGGTTATTGGGCGATTTACAAACATAAGTCAGGTGTCCCAGTACGTCAAAATCGTCGTGAAGTCGGACGCAGTGCCGCACTTCCTCCAAATATCTCTCGTATGCGCGGTGCATGGTTTTTCCGCTCCAGTATTGAGGATCATAGGGGTCGTAGCCGTCGACGTAGTGCAGGGATCCGATGACAAAATCAAACGGGTAAGCTCGCGTCAGCGACTCTGCCACGGTGCGGTTCCATGCGGTCAATCCCATTTCCACGCCGCGACGAATGGTAAGCGGGGGGCAGGACAGCGATTCATAAGCGGCACGGTAGTCGTCGATGGTAAACCAATCGTGCGTGTCGTTTTTGTCCCAGTGACAATCGTAGTGGTCGGTGAAGCATATTTCGCTAAGTCCTGCCCCCACTGCCGCGCGCGCCATTTGAGCGGGACTTGCTTTCGAATCAAAGGAGACGGAGGAATGAAGATGAAAATCAAACATAAACGAACCCTTTCCGTAAAAAATCGCATGGCATGGAGAACAGCGCTCGCTGTGCTCCCCTAATGAACCACCGTTAACGTGCAAACCAATTCTTCTCCTCCGCCACGGATGGTGATCGGGTAATCGCCCGCCGCGACGCGGGCAGATACGCGAAATGTCCAAAGCAGGGAACCGTCATCGGCAGCCACTTGCGCGGTCAATCCTTTTGCCGTGCTTGCTCCGCTGGCGTAGCGAACCGAAATATCGTACTCCACGCCGCTCTGACCGACGGCGCAAAGGGTCACTTCCTCGCCGGCATTGACGGGAGAGGTAAGGGAAACTATGTGAAGCACCGACGGCGTGTCCGGCACATTTTCCACAGGTTTGGCGGAGTTTTCGGAGTTTTCCACCGAGTTATCAACATTATCCACAGAGTTTTCCACAGAATTATTCGGCATTTGTTGAGAAATCATGATGGTATGTTCTCCGTCGGACAGCGCGGATACCAATCCGTCATCGCCGAGGGTGACATCCACGGCTGCGTTCGGAAGCCAAAGTCGGTAGGTATTCTCTCCCGTTTCAAACGCCATGCGGATGGAGGTTTCATAGTTTGCGTGCGCCAGTTGTGCCAACACGTCCATCGCGCCGATATCGCTCAGTCCCAGCTGCTCGGTTAAAACGGCAAATGATACTTGGTGTTCTTCGGACAGAAGAGATTCGTTGGAATCGGCCGATGTGCAGCTGCTTAGTGCCATGAAAAGCAACATACAAAGCAAGATGGCGAGGCATCGATCCAATCGGTTGTGTTTGGTCATAACAATCTCCATTCCGCCGCCATGCGGCGGCACAATATCGCTACGCGTGAAACAGTTTTCTTGCCCGATTTTGTTTCATTGAACTTTCACGCTAACGTCCTTTCTACCACTCTGCGGTGGCATGATGATTCGGCAACAGCCGATAGGATAGGGTAGCGGATCATTTTCGTACAGCCTTTGACTTTGCGGCTATAGAAAACCCGTCACGGCCTGCCAACCAGAACCAAATATTCTTCATAGCTGCACAAATAGCGCAGTGCGGCAAGAAACGCATTGGGCGTCATGCCGGCGGGAAGTCCCAGCCGAAGTGCCAAGGCGTCACGGCGTGCGGCGCTGTTGTCGGAACCGGTCAACCCGTCTTGGTACAAATCTGCCTTGCTCAGCGGATTTTTTGTCCCACGCACGTGCGCCTCGCGATCCGCATACGGCAGCAGCAGATCATACAACAGCTGCCGCTCCATTCCCTCCACGCCGAGAACTCCCGCCGCAGACGGAACGCGCTTTCTCTTTTCCACTCCGGGAATTTGCGGCGTGTATAAGGAAATGAGGCGGCTCGGCGGAACAATTCCGTGCAAGTGCGCGCGAATCAAACTGCCGGCGCTGTCGCTGTCGGTCAGAACGATGATCGGCTTTTCTCGTGCCAAGGCACGCAAAAGCGCTTGCTTCTCTTTGTTGCGAAATACGCCAAACCCGTCTGTCGGGATAATCTGTCCCTCCATCACGGTCAGCAACCGCAATCGGTCGTATTTTCCCTCAACAATCACGGGATAGGGAATGATTAATTTTTCTTGCTCTTTCTGCGTTGTTTGCATAGTCTCACCCAATCATTCGTACGCTGAAATAAATCAGCACCAGTGCGCCCAGGGCAATTCGATAAACGCCGAACGCCGAAAACGTGTGTCGTTTGACAAAATCCATCAAAAATCGGATGGCGATCAGCGAAACCAGCAGGGAAACCGCACATCCAAGCGCCAAAATCAGATAAGCGTCGACGGGGATGGCAACAGACGCATGCGAGACGTAGCGCAAAAAGCCGAGAACTTTGATTAGGCTGCCGCCCATCATGGCGGGAATTGCCATGAAAAAGGAAAATTCCGCACCGACCGGACGGGATAACCCCAGCAGCATGGCGCCGAGAATGGTAGAGCCGGAACGCGACGTGCCGGGAACGATAGACAACGCTTGAAACGCGCCGATCGCCAGCGCTTTAGAATATGAAATCTCTTGCAGCGACGTAATTTTCGGTTCGATGGCTTTGACCTTGTGCCATCGCTCAATCCCAATAAAGGCAATGCCGTATAAAATCAGCGTCACGGCGACGGTCGGAGCGTTGTAGAGCCAGCCGTCCATATCTTTTCCGCTTGCTGCTTCCAAAATCTTGTCCACGCCAATGCCGACGATAGCCGCAGGTATGCTGGCAACGGCAATTTTGCCCCATAGTTGCCATGTTCCCTTGTGACGGGTCGGCTTCATATGCTCGGTCGTGGTTTGCTTCGACCCGAACGGCCACAGCCGCTGCCAAAACAAAATCACCACCGCCAAAATAGCGCCCAGCTGAATGACCACTTGGAACATTTCCGTATATTCCGCCAGAAAGACCGCGTCGTCGCAAAAGGCAAACGGCAGCCATTCTTCCAACAAAATCAAGTGTCCGGTGGAGCTGATGGGCAGCCACTCGGTGATCCCCTCCACAATGCCGTAAAGGATGGATTTCAGCAATTCTATGAATAAAGACATCGGTATTCCTCCCCACTCCGAACGGTTTCAGTCAGGCACGCGTTGCCTTAACGCATATTGCCTGCGCGCAGAATGTCCCCCGGGGCGACGGGAAACGGCAGACGCGCAAAAAAGCGCTGATGCGGATGAGGCGCGGCGTCGATCGGCTCCCCTTGTTCATTATAC
>CAZDOX010000005.1:0-6992 GCA_964507155.1 uncultured Lachnospiraceae bacterium | reverse complement strand
AAATTCGGCGGCATCTCCCACGCAAATTTTGTTTTTTTGTCCGAACAACGCCAAATATCCCTGCTCGTTGAACGCCGCAAGCGTACTCGGCAGCTCGCTTGGATCATAGGGCAGCGCCGTGGCAAAGTACGCTTTTTCCCGCAAGTAACCGACGGAGGACGCCAGCTGCGGGCAGTTTCGCACGTCGTTTAAAAAATAGCCGGTTCCGTATTCTCGATGGGAAACGCTCTCCAGTTCGTCCATCCAGCGTGTATCATAATGATAGGCCGCGCCGTCGCGTCGATAGGCGTCCATCGCCATGCGGTAGGTGTTGGCAACCACGGCGGCATAGTAAGCGCTTTTCATACGTCCTTCAATTTTAAATGAAGAAATGCCGCTTTCCATCAGTTCCGGGATGTGTTCGATCATACACATATCTTTTGAGGAGAGGATAAAGGTGCCGTGTTGATTGACTTCAATGGGGAGGGGAACATCCGGGCGTTTCTCCTCAACCAGAGTATAGTTCCAGCGGCAGGGTTGGGCACACATGCCGCGATTGCCGTCGCGACCGGTCAACTCATTGGAAAGCATGCATCTTCCGCTGTAGGACACACACATGGAGCCGTGAACAAACGCTTCCAGCTCAATCTGCGGCGGCAGAGCTTGGCGAATGAGACGAATTTCTTCCAAATTCAGTTCTCGGGCAAGTACCAAACGTTTGGCTCCCAGTGCCACGTAGGCCAGCGCGGTTTCCGGACTGCAAATGCCCGCTTGGGTGGAAATATGCAGCTCCATGTGAGGCAAAATCTGTCGAATCAGCGCCATCACGCCAAGATCGGCGACAATCATCGCGTCGGGGATTCCGTCATCGCCGGCAGGCGCGCCGACTCGGAGCAAAAAATCACGCAGCGCCGCATATTCGTGAGCGCGCGGCATGGTGTTTACCGTCAAATAGGCTTTTTTTCCAAGGGAATGGGTATATCGAACGGCTTCTCGCAGTTCATCGTCTTCAAAGTTATCGGCAGCGGAGCGCATGCCAAACGCTTTCCCGGCAAGGTATACGGCGTCCGCGCCAAAACGCAGGGCAGCTTTCAGTTTTTCAAAATTTCCCGCCGGGGCGAGAAGTTCCGGCATAGTGTGCATCATAATCTCCATTCCGCCGCCTATCGGCGGCACAAATCGCGACGAGTGAAACAGCTTTTCCGTTCCGGCTGTGAGCCATGGATCTTTCACGCTAAGTCCCCGGAATTTCCTGCCATCATATCATTTTCGATCCGATCCATCCAACACAGATATATTATCATGTTTTGAAAAAAATGTCAAGTCTTTGCGGTGATCCGACAGCGGTCAAGTAAAAGTCGGCAAAAAATGATATCATCCATCTGAAAATATTATACCTTCCCGTCGCAAAATTGTCAATAGAGAAAGGAAAAAAACACGGAAATCGAGGGCAAAATTGCGAAAATCGCAAGAGGGGAAAGGATGTTTGAAAGCACTTGACCGATTCAAACGGTTCGCCGGCGATTTCCGATAAATTTTTGCCGTCCCCTTCGGCTGCCGCGCGGAAGATCCGAGAAAAACTTTCCGAAAAATGCCGAAACTTTCCAAAACTTTCCAAAAATTGCCCTCAACATAAAATTTTTTGAAAAAATTCAACTTTTTTTCAAAAAGGTCTTGCAAAATTCGAAAAAATAGTGTATAATAGTAGCGTTGTCACGGAGGCATAGCTCAGTTGGTCAGAGCGTTCGGTTCACATCCGAGAGGTCATAGGTTCGAGCCCTATTGTCTCCACCATCACGTACGCGGCTAAGATTTCTCTTGGCCGCTTTTTTGTCCGTTTGTACCTCTTCCGCTCCGTTTGACGCAAATTCCGACGGACTCCTTGTGGACAGTTAGCTGCAGAAAGCAAGAAAAAAAGAAGAATCTTGTTGCATTTTTACCATTTACAAAATCGAAGAAATGGTGTATAATAAAGACGTCAAAACGCTTTAGCAAATTAAAGCGATAAAGAAAGGACTTCTTAAGATGAAACGTTTTATTTCCGTACTTCTGGCTTGTATGATGCTGCTTGGCGGCATGATGTCTCTGATTTCTTGCTCGGACACGAACAGCGAGAACGATGACTGGGCAACCGTGCAAAAACGCGGATATTTTTACTGCGGAATTACTGTTTACGCGCCGATGAATTATTTCGATGAAAATGGTGACCTGGTCGGATTCGATACGGAATTTGCCCAAGCGGTCGCCGAATACTTGGGCGTGGAGGCAAAATTCCAAGTGCTCAATTGGCCCAACAAGTATATGGAGCTGAACAGCGGTTCCATTGATTTGATTTGGAACGGATTTACCTACGGCGAGGAAAAAGATGGAATATCCCGTACGGAATATGTGGATTTTACCTACGCATATCTGGAAAATCGTCAGTGCTTGGTAACGCGCGCCGATCGTCTGGATGAGCTGAACAGCGCCGAGGCTTTGCAAGGTAAAAACGCCGTGGCAGAGGGTGGGTCCTCCGGAGAGGCGCTTGCCGCTACCTTGACCGACGAGAAAAAGGTGACAACCTTCTCCTCTCAGGCGTCTGCACTGATGGAATTAAAAACCGGCAATGCCGATTTTGCCATCATCGACTATCAAATGGCAAACTCTATGGTGGGACAAGGCGATTATACCGAACTGTCCATCAACCCGGCGGTGCAACCCGAGAGTGAAGTGTATGCCATCGGTTGCCGCAAAGGCAGCACGCTGCGGGAAAAAATTAATGAAGCGATTGTCGCGCTGTATGAAAACGGCACATTGGCAACGCTGGCAGAAAAATATGGTCTGTCCAATGACTTGGTCACGGAGTTTCAATAAATTTTATGAACGTTTGGACTGTTACGCTTCAGCTGTTTGAGGGATTTGGCGTTACTTGCTTGCTGTTTTTGCTGACGCTGGTATTCTCACTGCCGCTGGGATTGTTGATTTCATTTGGCTCTATGTGCAAATTCAAACCGCTGTCTTGGTTTTGCCGCACGGTGGTTTGGGTGATTCGCGGGACGCCGCTGATGTTGCAGCTGTTTGTTGTCTTCTACGTACCGGGAATTTTGTTCCATGTCGTGCTGTTTTCCGGGGTAAACGGACGCTTTATCGCGGCGTTGGTGGCGTTTGTCATCAATTACGCCTGCTATTTCTCCGAAATATATCGCGGCGGAATTGAGAGTATTCCGCGTGGACAATACGAAGCGGCGCAAGTGCTGGGTATGACCAAGCGAGAGACATTTTTTACGGTGATTCTCATGCAGGTGGTCAAGCGAATTTTGGCGCCCATGAGTAACGAGGTCATTACGTTGGTCAAAGATACCTCTTTGGCTCGCGTGATTGCCGTGGCGGAAATATTCTTTGTCAACGAGATGGATTTTCTCTCGCGCGGACTGATTTGGCCGCTGTTCTACATCGCGGTATTCTTCCTGCTGTTTATCGGAGGGTTGACGTTGCTGTTCAATCATTTGGAGAAGAAACTCTCCTATTATCGTGTATAAAACGAGATCAAGCTGTAGGGCAGTAAGGCAACAAACCCATCGAACTATAAAGCTATAAAGCGGAGGAAAGCATGGCTTTTTTGGAAATACGGCATTTAAAAAAACGATTTGGCAGTACGCAGGTTTTGCATGGCATTGATTTTTGCATGGAGCGCGGCGAAGCGGTCGCTCTGATCGGTTCTTCCGGCGGCGGAAAAACGACGTTCCTTAGGTGCTTGAATTTTTTGGAAATGGCAGACGAGGGGACCATTCACATTGAGAATGGCTTTGATTTTGACGCGACGCGCCATTACACGGATGTGGAAATCCGCGCTATGCGGCTGAAAATGGGATTGGTTTTTCAATCGTTTAATTTGTTTCCGCAATACACGGCACGAGATAACATCGCCATACCGTTGCAACTGCGCGCCGTAGAGAAAATTAAAGCAGAGATGCCGCGCGGGCGGGCACGTCGCGCCGCGATTGCCGGCGCACGGGAAGAAAATCGCGCGCGGGCGGAGGAATTGCTGGCAACGGTGGGATTGTCGGAGAAATCCGGCAACTATCCGTGGCAGTTATCCGGCGGGCAGCAGCAGCGCGTTGCCATTGCACGTGCGTTGGCACAAGCGCCGGCGATTTTGTGCTTTGATGAGCCGACCAGTGCGTTGGATCCGGAGCTGACGGGAGAGGTTTTGCGCGTCCTGCGCGAGTTGAAAGCGCAAGGGCGTACCTTGCTGGTGGTCACGCACGAAATGGAATTTGCCCGTCACGTAGCGGATCGCGTGGTTTTTGTGGCGGACGGTATGATTGAGGAGGAAGGTACGCCGGAGCAACTGTTTACCGCGCCGCGCTCACCGAAAACCGCCGCGTTTTTGCAGCATGGGATTACTTAAAACTTAAAAGAAAAGATGGGAGAGGCTTCCAAAAGAAGTTCTCCCATCAAATTGCGAATCAAGAGCGTTTATACTGAGGAAAAATCCGAGGTGTGAACGCTTTTTTTGCCGTAAAAAGCAGCTATTTCAAAAAACAACAAATGAGTTGGCGAAAAGCCCCTTCTATTTATTTTTTCTGGAAACTATCCTTTAACCCCACGATGCGGTTGAAAGTTTGTTCATTTTTGCTGTCTTTACAGAAATATCCGACACGAACAAACTGGAATCGATCGCCGGGGACGGCTTGGCTCAGCGACGGCTCTACCATAGCCCCGTCAATTTTGGTCAGCGAATTTTGACTTAAAAAGTCCAAGTAAGTTTTTCCCTCGGGGACGTCGGCTGTATTTTCAATGTCAAACAGCCGATCGTACAACATCAGCGAGACGGGGTGCGCATACTTGGCGGAGAGCCAGTGAATGGTTCCTTTGATCTTTCGACCGTCTGCCGGCATGCCGTTTCCCGTTTCCAAATCTGCCGTTGCGTGAATACATGCGATGGATCCGTCCGCGTTCTTTTCCAAGCCGGCATATTTGATGATATATCCGCCCATCAAGCGAACTTCGCCGTCCGGCTTCAAGCGGAAAAATTTCGGAGGCGGCACTTCGGCAAAATCATCGGCATCAATATAAATTTCCCGCGTCATGGGGACTTCTCTGGTGCCAAGCTCCGGCTTTTGCGGATGATTGGGAAGGGTAATCATTTCTTCCCGATCGGCAGGATAGTTGTCGATGATGACTTTGATGGGAGAGACAACGGCAACGCGACGCGGTGCATTTTCATTCAAGTCATCGCGAACGCAAGCTTCCAGCTGACGAATATCTACCGTGTGATCGGTGTTGGTCACGCCGGCTTCACGCACAAAAGTAAACAGCGCGTTCGGTGTATATCCGCGGCGGCGCAAACCGCAAAGGGTAGGGAGGCGCGGGTCGTCCCAGCCGTCCACGTAACCCTCCTCCACCAATTGGCGAAGATAGCGCTTTGACATGACCGTGTAGGTGATGTTCATGCGCCCAAATTCCCACTGGTGGGGCTTATGCGCAAAACCGATTTTATCCACCACCCAGTCATACAATGGGCGGTGATTACGGAACTCGCTGGAGCAAAGAGAGTGCGAAATGCCCTCCAGAGCATCCTGAATGGGATGGGCAAAATCGTACATCGGATAGACGCACCACTCGTCGCCTTGGCGGTGATGGTGAACGTGTTTGATGCGGTAAATGACGGGATCTCGCAAATAGGGATTATCCGAGGAGGGATCGATTTTGGCTCTCAGTGTCCGCGCGCCGTCTTCAAATTCGCCTTGTCTCATGCGTTCAAACAAATCCAGATTTTCTTCGACGGAACGGTTGCGCCAAGGGGACTCTTTCGATGCCAGTGCGCGATCGGTGCCTTTATAATCAGCCAAATCGTCCTTGGACAGATCGCACACGTAGGCGTCGCCTTGTTTGATCAGCTGAACGGCATACTCGTAGCATTTGCCGAAGTAATCGGAGCCATAGAAAACGCCGCCGGTCGGCGTAGCGCCGAGCCATTCCAAATCGGCGCGAATGGAACGAACAAACTCGTCGCTTTCCTTTGCCGGATTGGTATCATCGTAGCGCAGATTAAACAAGCCGTGATACTTATTGGCAACATCGGTGTTGATGCAGATGGCCTTGACCGAGCCGATGTGCAGATAGCCGTTCGGTTCGGGCGGAAAACGCGTATGGATTTTCAGATCGGGATTGTTTTCCAAATCGCGATCGATAATGTCATGAATAAAATTGGTATTTTTGGATTCTTCTGCCATAGTCTATCATCTCCGTTCTGCCGCGGCTCAACGCCGTGCGCGGCACAAATCATGTGATCATATTGGTATTTTGATAAAGGATTCGTTTTTTAAAGCGAAAAGCGTTACGGTCAGGAAAGAGCATTCAAACGATCAAAAGTACGATCTTTTCCCAAAATTTGCATGACCGTATATAAATCGGGGGAATTGAGCTTTCCGGTCACGGCAACGCGCAAAAACATGCTCACATCCGCCACGTTTCCCTTGTACGCGTCGGGGTTTGCTTTGTATGCTTTCATATCGTCGGCAAAACCGAGGTCGGCAGCAATCGCCTTGATTTTTTCAAACCACGTGTTCATATCGTCGGCGGGGTCGTAAGTCTCTTGGAACTTTTGAATGACCGCGCGCACGTCGGCAGGGTCAAACGCGTCCGAAATCGTGTCTTCGCGGGTAAAAAATCGGTCATAGATGAATCCCATATAAGGTTTGGCGTCCGCCCATGTGGCAAGATCTTTGCGCGGTTTCTTTCCGCCGCGACCGATGGCAAATACTTGCTCCGCCGACGCGGGATCGGCGACAAGAGCCGCTCCGAATTCCGGATCGTAAGTTGTTGCCCACTCGGTGACTTTTTCCGTGATTTCTTTCGCGCTCATGCGGCACAAGACGTTTTTGGACACGTCGTTGAGTTTGTTGAAATCGAACAGACAGCCGGAGACGGACATTTTCTTGATATTAAAGGGAAAATCCGTGTACGGCTTGTCCGGATTTTGCATGCGCCATTCCTCGTAATTGGAATTGAGCAGCGTCATGATATAC
>CAZDOX010000004.1:0-21133 GCA_964507155.1 uncultured Lachnospiraceae bacterium | reverse complement strand
ACGTTTTCAAAACGAGAGAGCTTACGTTTCTCAAAATGTTGGAAATTTATGAAAAGATGTATGATGACGTAAAACGCGAAGCTATGAAAGGTTGATCCGACAAGATCGCAAAGTTTGTTGAAAAAATCTTAACCGTCAGTAAATTTTGTGTGTTGGTTCTTTTTTCAAGATGAGCAGCAAAAGATCTCACAGACAAAGGAACGTGGAGGAAAATACGATGAAACGAGTTTTTTGTGTTACCGATTATGGGGCGCGCGCCAATGACGAAGCGCTGCAAACGCAGCCGATACAAGCAGCGATTGACGCTTGTTTCTTGGCAGGCGGCGGTGAGGTTACGATACCTGCCGGAACGTACAGCGTCGCGTCTTTGCGTCTGCGCTCGCATGTTACATTGCATTTATTGGAACATGCGATTTTGCTGGGAAGTCGCAACCCGGAAGACTACAGCCATTTTTGTGACGATCCGTTGGAGCCGTTACGACAAACCGAAGCGCCCTCCATTTCGAGCGGCATGCTGTCGCGTTGGTGCCACGCCGTTATTCGCGCTTACTTTGCCGAGGATATTCGCATCATCGGAGAGGACGGTTCCGTCATTGACGGGCAAAATTGCTACGATTCGGAAGGGGAAGAAGGCTATCGCGGCCCGCACGCGATCGTTTTATGTCAATGCGAGCGAGTGGAATTGCGCGGATATACCATCGTGAACAGTGCCAACTGGGCGCACTGCATCGTGCGTTGTCGCGACTTACACGCGCTTCATTTGACGATGCTCGGCGGTCATGATGGGATGCATTTTCGTCACTGTGACAATATATTGGTGGAAGATAGCACTTTTGCAACGGGAGACGATTGTATCGCCGGATTTGATAATTTGCATATGGTGATTTTACGCTGCGCCTTAAATTCCTCTTGCAGTGCCTTTCGCCTTGGCGGAACCGATATTTTGATTGATCATTGCCATGTGGCAGGTCCCGGGCAATACGGTCACCGCTGGAAAATGAGCGAAGAAGAAAAAAGGGCCGGTGCGCCAACCAATGACACACATCGGCACAACATGCTGACCGGATTTTTATATTTTTGCTATGGCCAATTTCCCTTGCGCGCCACACCGGGAAACATCGTCATTCAATATACCGATTTTGAACAAGTGGATTGTTTGTTCGCCTTGGATTTTGATCAACATCTTTGGTGCACCAATCGCAGTTTACACGATATTACTTTTGCGCACTGCCGCGTGAGTGGCGTTTGCGAACCGATGCGTATGTTTTCTTGCGCGCGGGAACCGTTGACGTTTCGCATGATGGATTCCTCTGTTTCATGGCGAGATGGAACCAAACCGCAAGCGCTGTTGATCGGTCATGACATAGAAAAGCTGGAATTTCGTCGTGTGAGCGCCATTGATTTCGGCGGTGATGCCGACATCATCATCCGTTCTCATGAACCGAGCGCGCCAAGTCCGATCGTGGTATTGCAGGATTGCGACCACATAAAAATCATCCAAGAATAAAAAACATAGCGTGAAAATTTAATGATTCAAAAAGAGCAAGAATACTATTTCACGTGTGAACGATTTGTGCCGCCGCTATGGCGACGGAATGAAGATTAAAAGATTGGGAAGAAACGACTTTTACGAAGTTTCTTCCCAATTTTCATATTTTATGATGTTTCTTTTGCTGCTTTTTTGATTTCTTGCTCGCGTTTTCGCGCAGCAAGGCGTGCTCGTTTCGCTCGAATCCGTTTTTCACGGTTGCGCTGCATGCGATCATCGTTGCGAGGCGGCTTGAGTGCAGCCGCTTCCAACGCACGTGGCCACGGGCCGAGAAATGCTTTAATCGCCACCACCTCTTGGTCGGAAAAATCCGAACGCTTTGGGTAGCGCTGCTCTCCCGCTTGCTGCAATTCTTCTTGCTTTTTTCGCAGCAAATCAACAGCGTCCTCTCGGTCAATTCGCCTAATTTTTTCGTTTTCCGCCATGCTGCCTCCTTTTCATATGAATCTCCATTTCGCCGCCGTGCGGCACAAATTTCTTGGGAAATTCACCGGTGTCGCTTGCGACAAAAACGGGCAGGGTCCCGTTTTTCAGGTGAATTTGTGCGTGAAACAGTTTTTCTTCCCGGTTTTGTTGCATTGAACTTTCACGCTACTCATCCGCCGATCCGACAATCCAGTCCGCTTGCCGTCGCTGCTGCCAGTAACCGCTGCATCTGCTCGTCTGTCAGCAGCGGCACATCGCGCATCGGATACTCTCGTCCCAAAGAGCGATATTTATCCTCTCCCAATCGATGATACGGCAGCAAATGCAACTGTCGGACGCCGGGCAAGGCGGCGGCAAAGGCGGCAATGGCTCCGATTTCTTCCACCGTGTCGTTAAACGTTGGGATCACCGGAACGCGGATGGTCAAATTCATACCGCGCTTGGCAAATTGCTTGGCATTTTCCAACATTCGTTCGTTGGTCATCCCGGTAAACGCCAAATGTTTGCGCGGATCCATGTGTTTAATGTCCATAAGAACGTAATCCAAATAAGAAAGAGAGGGTTCCATGCACGAAAATGGCAAACTGCCGGCTGTTTCCACGGCGGTATTGATTCCCTCAGACCGACATTCTTTGAATAACGCCCTGGCAAAATCCGGCTGCGCAAAAGCTTCCCCTCCGGACAGCGTTACGCCGCCGCCGGATCGAAAATAATACGGTCGATCTTGTTTGACTTCATCCAAAATTTCGGCAACGGTCACATTTTTGCCAACCGTTTCCCACTTTCCCGCGCGTTCCATTCGCTCTGCTTGATGCGATTGTGATTCCGGATTACAACACCAACGGCACCGAAGCGGACAACCTTTCAAAAATACAACGGTACGGATTCCCGGGCCATCGTGAATGGAATACCGCTGCACGTTAAAAACTTGCCCCATCACGTACAAAGCGGTTTCATTCATCGATTTTGACCTCCGAACGTTTGCTCGGTCCGATGAATAATATCATCCTGCAGCGCTTTGGACAACGAGGTAAACAACGCGCTGTACCCCGCCACGCGAACCACCAGCGTGCGATAGTTATCCGGATTCTTTTGCGCGTCCAGCAATGTTTCTCGGCTGACAACGTTGAACTGCACGTGACTTCCTTTTTGATCGAAATAGGCGCGAATCAGCGAGATAAACGCTGCTATTCCGCCCTCTCCGCTCAGCGCGGATGGGTGAAATTTTTGGTTAAACAATGTTCCGTTGGAGGCGCTGCCATGGTCTAGGCGGGCAACCGAATTGGCTGCTGCCGTCGGACCTTTCACATCTCGTCCGGAAACGGGAGAAACACCGTCGGCAATGGGCGTCCACGCATATCGTCCGTCCGGCGTTGCGCCGGTTTGCGCGCCGAGCGGAACATTGGCAGACACTGGATAGAGTCCCGCCTGATACGTGCCCCCGCGCGGGTTACGATACTGCTCCACCTCACAAGTGAACGAGCGAGCAATGTCACGCGCCATTTGATCCACTTCCGCAATATCATTGCCAAAGCGAGGTTGCTGCTCGATCAGGTCGTGAATTTGCCGATATCGCTCTGTCTGCGGCGACTGCAACTCGCTGCGGCACAAATCTCGCAGCGTTGAAGCGGATACGGCCCTTCCCTGCCGTTCCAACTCGCACCGTACGGCGCTGACCACCTCGTCGATCGTTGTCTCGTCGCAACCGATCGGTTTCTCGTCTTTTCCGAAATTATGTCGGAGCGCTTCTTTCAACTCTGCCATGCTGAACGCTTTTTGCTCAAAGACCAAGTGCTTGATCGCGATCATCGCGTCTGCCATATTGGCGACGCCAAATCCTTGCGGACCGGTAAAATTATACACAGCTCCACCCTCTTGCGCCGACTTTCCTCGGTGGATGCAATCGTCAATCATGGTGGACAAGAACGGAAGCGGAGCGCGCGCCACATGAGCCAAATCAATCGCGTTATCCGCGTCCACCATGTCGGCGATCAACAGCTTCATTTGTACATCATATGCTTGCCGAAATTCTTCAAACGTGCGCATGGCGGTCACGTCGGCACTAAAAGCACCGACTCTTTCTCCGGCATCCATTCCCTGCGAGAAAACCAGCTCCATCGGACGACACATATTGAAAAATGCCGCGTCGTGCCAACCGTCGGTTTTTCCGCCTTTTTGCGGTTCCACACAACCGATCAAATTATAATCCCGCGCGTCTTGCAAAGTCAAACCGCGACTCATCAGCGCGGGGATGATCACCTCGTCATTGTAGTATGCAGGCAAACCGATTCCCGTTCTCGTCAATTCGGCGCAAGCATGGAGCAAATCGTACGGCGTGCCGTTCCACACGCGTACAGACAAAGACGGCTGCGGCAGGTGGGTATGCATAGATGCGCAGATACAATGGTAGGACAATTCGTTGGTCGCGTCCACCGCATCGACGGTTTGACCTCCGACGCACAAATTTTGGAACACACCGTATCCGGCAAATCCGGCAGCCGATGCCGCATCTCTTGCTTTGGACAGTTCATTAAACTTGATCCACAAACAATCCAGCAATTCCTGCGCTTCTTCCTCGGTGATCAATCGCGCGTCGATATCTTTTCGGTAGTAGGGGTACATGTATTGGTCGAATCGACCGGGCGAGATCGAATGACCGTTGGATTCGGTTTGAATCAACAATTGAACAAACCAAAACGATTGCAACGCTTCACGAAAAGACTGGGCCGGAAATTCCGGTACTCGTTGACAAACCCGCGCAATGTCCAACAATTCTTGACGACGATTCCGGTCGGTACATTTCGCCGCTTGTTCACTTGCCAGTACGGCGTAGCGATGCGCGTAGGCGATCGCAGCTAAGCAGGACGTTTCCGCTGCGTCCAAAAATATGCCTTTTTGAACGCTGTCTCCGTCGCAAGGATCTAATTGTTCTCTGGTCTTTCGAATATCATCCAAAATACCGTGGAAGCCCTTTTTAAGCACCTGGCCGTAATCCACGCAAACGTGTCCGATTCCGTTATACAAATAGTTTCCCGGCGTGAAAATATTGTGTTCCATCGCCAGTTTGGTATGCGCCCTCATGTACGACAGTGCCAACTCCGAGGTCGTCTTTCCTTTCCAATACGGAAGTACGCGACGCAAATCGCATCGCGCTTGTTCGCTGACCACAAACGGATCCGCCGCGCGATCTTGCAT
Organism: uncultured Lachnospiraceae bacterium; assembly: GCA_964507155.1. Classification (GTDB taxonomy): domain Bacteria; phylum Bacillota; class Clostridia; order Oscillospirales; family CAG-272; genus SIG644. Next base: position 15,963 of record CAZDOX010000004.1, on the reverse strand, counting down.
GGTATCCAGTTCGTCCAAGATCCAAGCGCAAGAAAACTCCGGAAAGACTTGCGAGCTGCGGCTATGGATCGTATTGCTGCCCACAATCAATTCCTTCTCACGAATCACGATCGGCAAGTGCGCCAAGATATGTGAAAAAGCCGTGGCGCGTCGCATCACCGTCGGCATATCTTCCGTCTTTTGATAGGATTCCGTTAAAAGCACCGCACGCTCCGCTTCCAATTGGGGCACCGACGCCAAAAAATCGGTCAGCATTGCTTCAATTCGCTCGGTTCTTTTTGTCTTCATGATGTGTTTCATTTTTTATCCGTTCCTTTCATTTTTATGACCATGCCTTTCTGAATAACACGGCAGTTTTTTGCCGGTTTCGGCTTTGCCGAAATGGCGATGGTTCAGATCGCCAAGGCACAAAAACGTGTCTGAAAAACGACCCGTTTTTCAGACTTCTCTTTTGCAAAAAAGAAAAGCGCTCTCTCTCCCTTTTGGATCAAAAGCGCAGCGAATTCCTCGGCAAAAAAGGGTACAGTTTCCCCACCCCGAACGAAGACACGGCGACGCCTTTCATATCCAAAAGCGTTTGTGCCACAAGGCACGTCACCCTCGCATTCGTTTAGTGAGTATTCCGACTTATGCAGCGAACATCGGCTGCAATTACGGTAATGATGGTTGCGACGGATTTACACCGAACTTCCCTCTGATCCGCTTTTAGCGGAACCAAACCGCGAAACATATTTAGATTTTAACAGAATAATTATAGCACGACGGACAAGAAAAGTCAATACTTTTTTCGATGACTTTTCAAAATGTTGCGGATCATTATTTACGGACTTGACAACGCGGTTCAAATGTGGTACACTGATACAAAAAGATAACTAAACACATATATACATGAAAATCGGAAAGGTGGATATGTCACGTTGAAACGGCTTCACATCATCGCGTGTCGCGTCTTGCAGCGCGAATTTTCCGCTGCGCTCTCTCGTGCCGCGCTTCCCATTGATATTTCCTATCTTCCGCAGGGATTGCATAACACACCGGATCGGTTGCGTGTTCTGTTGCAAGCAGAAATTGATCAAATATTTTCTTTCTATCAAGAGGGTCTGACTTGCCGCTTACCGGATGCCATCGTGCTGGGGTACGGTCTTTGCTCTCGCGCCGTCGTGGGATTGACGGGGCGATCGTTGCCGTTGATTATACCGCGCACGGATGATTGCATGGCGCTTTTTCTCGGCTCACAAGCGTGCTATTTGGAACATTTTCATCAGCACAGCGGAACTTACTGGTTGAATAACGGATGGGTGGAAGCGTCAAGAATTCCGACCAAGCAAGAAATCGAATCGCATCGTGCCGCACTGACGGATAAATACGGAGAAGATAATGCGGATTTTTTAATAGAACAAGAACTGCTGTGGACAAAAAATTACCGTTCTTGCGGTTTTATCGATTCGCCTCTGTTCCACAACGAGGCATATTGCGATTTGGCGCGACAATTTGCCGCCGATTTTGGCTGGTCATTTTTCCGTGTGGATGGGAACAGCCGCATGATCGACGACATTTGTCACGGCGTCTTCCCCGAAGAGGAATATTTGATTTGTCCGCCGGACTATCGCGTAGCGGAGTCGTTCGATGCGGGAAAAATTCGCGCAGAGCACATCACGTAATTACCGATTTTCTCAAAAATACGGGAGAGAGAGCAAACTTCAACGATTATTGAGGTAGAGTTGATTCAAATTTGACATTTTTTTGCTACAATGATTAAAATTGGCGAAAAATCTACTGTGGAAAGGATGGATTTCCCATGAATTTGCTTTTGGAACTGGCATTTATCTTTTTTATCGGCTCAACGCTCGGATGGTGTATTGAAGTGATTTATCGTCGTTTCTTTTCATCCGTCAATCCGACGCACAAATGGATCAACCCCGGTTTTTGCACGGGGCCCTATTTGCCCTTATATGGCTTTGGACTTTGCTTGCTGTATGAAATTGCCGATTTGGAAAGGCTGAATTGGCTGGGAAATCCCACAGCCAACAAGCTGCTTTTATTTTTCATGATGGCGCTTTGCATGACGCTGATCGAGTACGTGGCGGGATTGGCGGCGCTGAAAATTATGAAAGTTCGTTTGTGGGATTACCGTCGCGAATGGGGAAACATTCAAGGGATCATATGCCCGAAATTTTCCTTAATGTGGGCGACGCTTGGCGCGCTGTACTATTTTTTGATTCATCACCACATGGTCAACGCGGTGCGCTGGTTATCGCAAAATTTAACTTTTTCGTTTGTCATCGGTATGTTTTACGGCATTTTGCTGATTGACGCCGCCGCTTCGATTCAACTGGTGACCAAACTGAAAAAATTCGCCGATGAAAATAACATCGTGGTACGATATGAAACGCTCAAAGCCAACATTCGGCAGCATTACGACAATACCAAGCACAAATATCACTTTTTCCGTCCGTTCCGTACGGAACGTCCTTTAACGGAGCACTTAAAAGAAATGGTAGACTCTTTTGAACAACGATTGAAAAACAGATCGGAACAAAAATAACACATCAATATTCACATGAAAGGAAGCTTTCGCTTACGAAAGCCATGGCTCTCAGGTATGCTGAAAATATTAATTGCGGAAGATGATCGGGATTTGCGTCAACTGTATGCCCGTGTACTGCTCAAAAACGGATATTCGGTCAAAGAAGTGTCCAACGGCAAAGAAGCACTGGACGCTTTGGATCAGGATTATTACGATTTGATCCTTTCCGATATTATGATGCCGGTGATGGACGGATATGAGTTGGTTCGCTTGCTGCGAGAGGCGGGAAACACCACGCCGGTCTTGATGATCACCGCCAAAGACAGCTTTGACGATATGCGCGCGGGATTTCTCTCGGGAACGGATGATTATATGATCAAGCCGATCAATGTAAACGAAATGGTGCTTCGCGTGCAAGCATTGCTCCGTCGCGCGCAAATGATTCACGAACGCAAGCAAATCATCGGAACAACGATACTGGAATGTGATTCTTTGACCGTAACCACCGATAACGATTCTGTGGTGCTACCGCAAAAAGAATTTATGCTTTTGTACAAAATGGCGTCCTATCCCGGGCGAATTTTCACCAGACAACAGCTGATGGACGAAATTTGGGGGTACGGCAACGAGAGCGACATGCACACGGTGGACGTGCATATCGGCAGGCTGCGGGAACGGTTTCGCGACAACCCGAACTTTAAAATCGTGACGATGCGGGGCGTTGGCTATAAGGTGGTGAAATTGTGAAAGCAAGAGAAGCGTTTGATCGAATCAGAAATCAAAAAAACAGTAAATTTAACTTAAATTTTCGATTTACGACCATGATTTCCGCCGAACTGACCATGACCATCTTGTTGGCGTACGGAATTTCGGTTTTACTGAACGATTACGTCCCGTTTGTGGAAAAAATACCGGACGTGATCAAGATGCTGATCATCAGTTTTTCCGTCAGCTTAGTGTTGACGCATTTTATCACCAAATGGGTTTGGGCACCGCTCAAGCAGTTGCAGCACGGCATGGAAAAAGTCGCCGACGGGGATTTTTCCACCCGTATCGATACGAAATCGTCCGCCAAAGAAATTCAAGAAGTCTATTCCGGCTTTAATCTGATGGTTAGCGAATTAAGCCGCACGGAAGTGCTGCAAAACGATTTTGTTTCCAACGTCTCTCACGAGTTTAAAACGCCGATCGCTTCCATTGAGGGTTATTCCACCCTATTGCAGGGATGTGATTGCATGGACGGGGAACAAAAAGATTACGTGGAAAAAATCATATACAACACCAAACGCTTGTCGTCCTTGGTCGGAAACATTTTGCTGCTGTCCAAACTGGAAAATCAATCGATTGAGACCAATCGAACGTGGTACCGTTTGGACGAACAAATACGAGAATCTCTTCTGGCGCTGGAATCGGCTTGGGATCCCAAAGCGATTGAATTTGACGTGGATTTGGAAAATATGAAATACTACGGCAATGAAACTTTGCTGTCTCACGTATGGAACAATTTGATCGGCAACGCCATTAAATTCAGTCCGCAAGGAGGAGAGATTCGTCTGCGGCTGTACAGAGAAAACGATCGTTTGGTCTTCACGGTGCAGGATCAGGGCCCAGGGATTTCCGAGGCGTCGCAAAAGCACATTTTCGATAAGTTTTATCAAGAAGACAGCTCGCATAAACAAGAGGGGAACGGTCTTGGCTTGTCTCTGGTCAAACGAATTTTAACGATGATAGGCGGTACGATCACCGTTTGCAATCTCGCCCCGTGCGGATGTATGTTTACCGTGACGCTTCAAGAATAAGCGTTTTTTTTCAAAAAAATTATTCACGTTTGCCGCTTTTTCTTCGACTTGACAGAATCCGAAAAAAGAGGTATAATATCCGTACAACAAAAGATTACATCGGGATTGATACCGGGAAAGAGGATTTGTTATGTCGCACGCGGTGAAGCATTTTCTTACCGTGACACGCCACAGACATTGTGTGCTGCGCCATTGCGCGCGCGTCGGGATTCTTCGGCAAGGGTTATTTCATGATTTGAGTAAATACAGTCTTTCGGAATTTATCCCCGGAGCTCGTTATTATCAAGGAACGCGTAGTCCCAACGAGTGCGAACGGGAAACCGTCGGATACTCCGGCGCGTGGATGCACCACAAAGGCAGAAACCGCCATCATTTTGAATATTGGAATGATGTTAATCCGGCTACCGGGCGCTATGAGCCGGTCAAAATGCCGATTCGCTTTGTCAAAGAGATGTTTTGCGATCGCATCGCAGCCAGCAAAATTTATAAAGGTAAGGCTTATACCGACGACGCGGCGCTCGCCTACTTTCTTAAAGGAAATGCGCGTCAATCCATGCATCCCGCTACCGCGGATTTGCTGGAGGATTGGCTGCGACGGGTGGCGGAATCGGGAGAGGACGCCGCTTTTTCTCATATTCGTGCCATTGATTGCCATGCGGATTACACCGAAGGTGCCAACATTTTACCCCCGGCGCGCTTGCGCCGCTAAAGTTCGGAGGATTTATGCTCAAACGTTTTCTTGCTTATTATAAACCGTACAAGACTCTGTTCACTCTGGACATGTTGGCTTCCCTTTTGGTCGCCATGATTGGAATCGGGTATCCGATTTTAACGCGGACGATGCTCAACGATCTCATCCCCAATCGAAATTATCGCATGATCGTAATTTGCGGCGGATCGCTCTTGCTGATCTACGTCATTCGCATGCTGCTCAATTATTTTATCCAATATTACGGACACATGATCGGTGTTCGCATGCAAGCGCAAATGCGTTCGGACATGTTTGCGCACTTGGAACGCCTTCCCTACAGCTTTTTTGATCGTCACGAGACCGGTAAGATCATGTCCCGCATGACCAACGATCTTATGGATATCAGCGAACTGGCACACCACGGTCCGGAAAACGTCCTGATTTCCTTGATTTCGGTAATTACCGCCTTTTTATATCTGTATTCCATCCACCCAACGCTGACCTTTATTATTTTCGCATGCGTGCCTTTTTTGGTTTTGGTTGCCGCGTTGGTGCAAAAGAAAATGACCGCGGCGTTTATGGAGAGCCGCGTTTCCATTGCGCAAATTAACGCTTCCTTGGAAAGCAGTATTTCCGGGATCCGCGTCACCAAAGCGTTTTCCAATGCTGCCAAGGAACAAGAAAAATTTGAACAAGGAAATAAAAATTTCATTTCGGCTCGCCGTAACGCCTACCGCGCGATGGGACAGTTCCATTCTTCGACGACATTCATCACCGATGTGTTTAACGTCGTGATTCTCATTGCCGGCGGTTTGTTTTTGTATCAGGGGCAAATTCAAGTCGGTGACTATTCCTCGTTTGTTGTATCCGTCAACTTGTTTATTTCTCCGATCATGAAAATGATTGACTTTATGGAATTATATCAAAACGGTGTGACGGGTTTTTCCCGCTTCACGGAAATCTTGGACGCTGCGCCGGAGACGGATCTGCCGGACGCCGTGGATGTGGATCGTCTGCAAGGGCACATTGAACTGCGCGGGGTGACCTACTCATACGAGCGGCAATCCGACGATGCGATCACCGCCGATGAACGTCACGTGCTGGAAGACATCAATTTGGACATTGAGCAAGGAAAAACTTATGCTCTGGTCGGTCCTTCCGGGGGAGGAAAAACGACAATATGCCACCTGATTCCTCGTTTTTATCCGCTTTCCCAAGGTTCGATTCTCGTCGACGGCATGGATATTCGTCACATGTCCATGGACTCTTTGCGGCGCAACATCGGCATTGTCCAGCAGGATATTTATCTGTTTAACGCCAGTATTCGCGACAACATTTTATACGGTCGTCTTGACGCTACCGAGGAGGAAGTGGAAGAAGCCGCCAAGCGCGCAAACATTCACGATTATATTTTATCTCTGGAAGACGGATATGATACGATCATCGGCGAGAGAGGCGTACGTCTTTCCGGCGGTCAAAAGCAACGATTGTCCATCACACGGGTATTTTTGAAAAATCCGCCCATTTTGATTTTGGACGAGGCAACCAGCGCGCTGGACAACACCACGGAAATTCTCATTCAGCAAGCATTGGATGAACTTTGCCGCGGGCGTACCACATTGGTGGTGGCTCATCGCTTGTCCACCATCAAAAATGCACACCGTATTGCGGTCATTTCCGACGGTCGTATCGTTGAGAATGGAACTCATGCGGAATTGTTGGCGCGGCAAGGGGTGTATGCCTCTTTGTACCGATTGCAATTTCGCGAGAGCGATGCGCTTTGATCCGTCGTTCTCTCACCATTCATAATAAAAAAGAACGGAGGATTCGCCATGGTTGTCGGCATACTTGCCCATGTGGACGCCGGAAAAACGACGCTGATTGAAGCAATGCTCTACCATGCCGGAGTCATTCGTCAGCGAGGGCGCGTGGACCACAAAAACACCTTTTTGGATCATGACAGCATGGAACGCGCACGCGGGATTACCATTTTTTCCAAGCAGGTCAAGCTGCATGTCGGAAATACCGACTTTATTTTGATGGACACACCGGGACATGTGGACTTTTCCGCGGAAACCGAACGGGTACTCTCTGTTTTGGATGTTGCTGTCCTTTTGATCAGCGCCACGGACGGTGTGCAAAGTCACACGCGAACGCTGTGGCGCTTATTGGATCATTATCATGTGCCAACGATCTTGTTCATCAACAAAACGGATCTTCCCGGATTTGATCGCGCCGCAGTGATGGCGCAGCTGCAAGCACTGTCCAAAGGTTGCGTGGATTTTATACCGGAAACGACAGCGACCGATCCGAGCTTCAATGCACGCGATGAACAAATTGTCGTCCTCGACCCGGATCTGATGGCGCGTTATTTTCAGGGAGAGTTGCCGCAGACATCGGACATTGCCCGTTTAATTCACCGTCGCTTGCTCCATCCCTGCTTTTTCGGCGCTGCGCTGCGCGGGGATGGCGTTGACGCCTTATTGACGCATTTGGAACTTTGGGCGCCTCTGTTCCGACAAGGGGAAGCCGACGCTCCGCTTGGCGCGCTGGTATACAAAATCAGCCGCGACCCCGAGGGAAATCGGCTCACATGGCTTCGCCTTTTCAGCGGGACTTTGCGCATGCGCGAGGTGATTTCCTACACGCCGCATGGCGCCGATCTTCCTTTGTCGGAAAAAGTCAGCGGCATACGACTATATTCCGGTTCTTCTTTTACCCAAACCGATTCGGTATGTGCCGGTGACATTTGCGCGCTGCTCGGATTGTCTGCCACCTATGCGGGGCAGGCTTTAGGTGCCGTCGCCCCTGCGGATGCCAAACTGTTGCAAGGCGTTCTCACCTACCAACTGCTACTGCCGCCGCACGTGGACGCGGTACAAATCATGCCGCAGCTTCGGCAGTTGGAAGAAGAGGATCCGACTTTGCATATCACCTATCAGCCGGCGAGCGGTGCCATTCAATGTCAGCTCATGGGGGGCGTACAGCTGGAAATTTTGCAAGCGAAAATACAAGAACGCTTTGGCATTGCCGTCGCCTTTGATGAGGGGCAAATTCTCTACCGCGAGACCATTTCAGCGCCGGTTGAAGGTGTTGGCCACTATGAGCCTTTGCGCCATTATGCGGAAGTTCATTTGTATCTGGAACCGCTACCGCCGGGAAGCGGTATTGTTTTGGCAAACCGTTGCGATTCGGCTGTTCTGGACATGACGTGGCAACATCAAATTCTGAGTATACTGGAAGAATCGCTTCCCGTCGGCGTTCTCGGCGGATTTCCGATTACCGATCTTAGAATCACCTTGATCTCGGGGCGCGCGCACCTGAAGCATACGGAGGGCGGTGACTTCCGTCAAGCAACGTTTCGTGCGCTGCGGCAAGGTCTGATGCGCGCTGCCGCATGCGGTCACGCGGTGCTCTTGGAACCGATGGAAACGCTGGAGTTGGAACTGCCGCGTACGGCTCTCGGACGCGCCATGACCGAATTGCAAAATCGCGGTGCGACGTTGGAATTGCGCGAGGGATCGACGATGGCGGACGCCTTGCTGGTGGGGCGTGCTTCCGTTTGGGCACTGCGCGGTTACGCTCGGGAGGTCGCCGCCTACACCCATGGCTTGGGAAAACTCTCCTGCGCCTATGACGGATATGCGCCATGTAGTCACACCGAAGATGTTTTGCGCACGCTTCGCTATGAACCGGAACGGGATTTGACCTATCCCTGCGATTCCGTTTTTTGCGCAAACGGTGCCGGTTTTTCCGTGCCGTGGCACCAAGTGGAAAAACACATGCACTTACCGCCCTATTCACAGCGCAGCGCAACCGATACGACTTATTCCGATCATTCTATCGGTAAAATTCAAAAACAAGCGGCTTTTCTTGCCGATCAAGAACTGGAAGCGATCATGGAGAAAGAGTTTGGTCCCATTCGTCGCCGCAGTTACGGAGAAAAAAGGGTCATCGCTCACGTGCAATCCCCCACGCTTTCGGCACGTCCGCGTCTGCGCCGTTTGGTCTTAGACGGATATAACATTATTTTCGGTTGGGATGCGTTGCATGAGATTGCAAACGAATCCATGGATACGGCGCGCAGGATGCTCGTCGACGCCATGTGCAGCTATGCCGCTTTTTTGGACATTCCCGTCGACTTGGTCTTTGACGCGTATCGAGTACGCAAAGGTCCGGGCAACGAGGAACAGATCGGCAACGTCCACGTGGTATACACCAAAGAAACCGAAACTGCCGACGCGTATATCGAGCAGCTTCTGGTCCATGAGGCGCGAGATTATTCCGTATGCGTGGTGACCTCCGATCGTTTAATTCAAGTTACCGCAGTCAGTACCGGTGTTTTGCGCATGCCGGTATCGGAATTTATCGTGGAATTGGAGCAGACGCGACAAGAAATATTGCGACTATCCGACCAAAATTCGCCAAAGAAACAAACATAAAGACTAAAGACTAAAGACCGACATGATGCACGCACGGCTCACGTCGGTCTTCTGTTTATTTCGGAATTGGGGAATTAATAATCCGTCTCTGTTCCCGCTTGGATGGTATCGATAAACTGTTTGGCGGCGCGAGCCGAGCGAGTTCCGCGTGCGAGCGCATATCGCTCCGCACTAAGATCCAAGCGCTCCGGATGGTAAGAGATTCCCGCCGCGTCGGCAAGATGGTGTACAATGTCCAAATAGGTCGCTTTATCCGGACGATTGAAAGTCAAATGCAGACCAAAGCGTTCGGATAAAGAAATCATCTCTTGCACGGTATCGTTGCGATGAATCTCATCACCGTCGCGATCGGAATGTTTTTCTTTCACCAAATGACGCCGATTGCCGGTGGCGTAGACCACCACGTTTTGTGATTTGGCGGAAACGGATCCCTCCAATATGGCTTTCAACGCACTGTAGTTATCATCATCTTTCTGAAAGGAAAGATCGTCAATGAACAAGATAAACTTCAGCGGATTGACCGTCAACTCGTCCAAAATGGCGGGAAGCGCACGCAGTTGTTCCTTGCGCACCTCCAAAATTCGAAGTCCTTTGGTATATAATTCGTTGACTACCGCTTTGATGGTCGATGACTTACCCGTTCCGGCGTCTCCCGTCAGCAACATATTTGCAGCCGGTTTCCCGTCCAGCAGCGCTTGGGTATTATCCAAAATAATCTGCTGCTCCCGTTTATAATCGACCAGATCCGAAAGCCTTGTGGCATCCGGGTGCTGAACCGGGGTAATCCGATTCTGATCGTTGAGATAAAACATGTGGTAATCCGCGTAAATCCCATAACCATACCGACCGATATGCTCCGTACGATGAAGGAAAATCTTGGTCAGTTGCTCACGATCTCCGTCACTTTCAAACGGCGGCAAATATCCATCGTACGGCAGTTGCGCACACAGCTCGTCCGCGCTCAGCGCGGCAATTTGAGACAAGACTTGCAACTCTCCCATGACGGCGCGGCGGAGCAACGGCGACGGTATCTCGCCCCTGCCCACCGTTTTGATATAAATATTCTCGTCGTTGTTAACCACACGACTTACGTAGCTGCTCAAATTTTGCGTACCGGATTGATACAGCTTCGCCACAAAATCGGAATATGCCGCAACGCGCTTGCTTACTTCGGTTTCTTCTGTCAGATTCAAGAAAGTCGACAAGGCGGCAAGCACCTCGTCTTGTTTCAACCGATGGAAAATCGCCAAACTTTGTAATGCAATATTGAAATCAGACAGCATAGAACTCTCCCATATTTATCGATTGACGATAGCGCCCGTAGCGCCGCTGGAAACCATTGCGGCATACCGTTTCAGATAACCGGACAATTCCTTGGTTTTCGGTTGGAAATTTTTCATTCTTTCCGCCAATTCTTCATCGGATATGCAAAGTTCCAAGCGATTCTCCGGGATATTTATGCTGATGATGTCTCCGTCACGGACAACGCCGATCGGTCCGCCGCTTGCAGCTTCCGGCGATACATGCCCGATGCAAGCGCCGCGTGTTGCTCCGCTGAAACGTCCGTCCGTAATCAGTGCTACGCTTGAGCCAAGACCCATTCCCATAATTGCCGAAGTGGGATTCAGCATTTCTCTCATGCCCGGACCGCCGCGCGGTCCCTCATAACGAATCACTACGACGTCGCCGGCAACGATTTTGCCCGCGTCGATGGCCGCTTGCGCTTCTTCTTCGCTTTCGAACACTTTTGCAGGTCCCCGGTGCACCAGCATTTCCGGCAATACGGCGGAACGTTTCACCACGCTCCCCTCCGGCGCCAAATTTCCACGCAGCACCGCGATACCGCCCGTTTCGGAATACGGATTGTCGATCGGGCGAATGACATCCGGATTCAAATTCACGCAACCGGCTATATTCTCACCGACCGTTTTCCCCGTGACGGTGATACAATCCGTATGCAAAAGACCAAGGCGATTCAGTTCGTGCATAACCGCCCAAACGCCGCCTGCCTCATTGAGATCTTCCATATACGTCGGACCCGCCGGCGCCAAGTGGCACAGATTCGGTGTTTTGGCGCTGATATCGTTGGCAATATCCAAATTAATTTCAATTCCGCACTCGTGAGCGATGGCAGGTAAGTGAAGCATGCTGTTGGTGGAACAACCCAGCGCCATATCCACGGTCAGCGCATTTTCAAATGCTTCTTTTGTCATAATGTCTCGCGGACGCAGATTCTTTTTCAGAAGATCCATCACCGCCATACCGGCATGCTTAGCCAGCTCGATTCTGGACGAATAAACCGCGGGAATCGTTCCGTTTCCGCGCAATCCCATTCCAAAGACCTCGGTCAAGCAGTTCATGGAATTTGCTGTGTACATGCCAGAGCAGGATCCGCACGTGGGGCAAACTTTACATTCAAATTCTTCCAATTCCTCTTGATTGATCGTACCGGCGTGATATTGACCGACCGCTTCAAACATACTGGAAAGACTTCGCTTTTTTCCTCCGACATGTCCGGCCAGCATGGGACCGCCGCTGACAAAGACGGTAGGAATATTGAGTCTCGCTGCCGCCATCAGCAAACCGGGGACGTTTTTATCACAGTTGGGAACCATCACCAAGGCATCAAATCCGTGTGCCAGCGTCATAGCTTCCGTAGAATCCGCAATCAAATCTCGCGTAACCAGCGAATATTTCATGCCGGTATGCCCCATTGCAATGCCATCGCAAACCGCGATAGCCGGGAAAACGACCGGTGTGCCGCCTGCCATGGAAACACCGAGACGAACCGCTTCAACAATTTTATCCAAATTCACATGTCCCGGGACGATCTCGTTATAAGAACTGACAATTCCGACCATGGGGCGATTCATTTCTTCGGTTGTCATTCCCAGTGCATGGTAGAGTGATCGATGCGGCGCATTGGACGCACCTTTTACAATTGATTCCATCAAGATTCCTTTCTTGTTCTCATTTTCTCATTCAAAGAGTTCCTCTCCCACAGTCGTCTTTGCGCCGTGGGAGAGAATTTCTCAATTTCTTAGTTGTTAATCAATTTATCCTCGCCGTTCCAGCTGTACAATTTGCGAATATCTTCGCCAACCACTTCCGAGGGGTGCTCGGCTGCCAATTTTCTCATAGCCTTAAAGTGTACTTGGCTGCCGGCATCCGACATATCCAGCAAGAAATCTTTGGCGAAAGTTCCGTCCTGAATGTCGGACAAAATCTTCTTCATCGCTTTCTTTGTATCTTCCGTAATGATCTTCGGACCGGTAATGTAGTCGCCATATTCTGCCGTGTTGGAGATCGAATAACGCATGCCGGAGAATCCGCTCTGGTAAATCAGATCGACAATCAATTTCATCTCATGGATACATTCAAAATAAGCGTTTCTCGGATCATACCCTGCCTCAACCAAAGTTTCAAAGCCTGCCTGCATTAACGCGCATACGCCACCGCACAGCACCGCTTGTTCACCGAACAAATCGGTCTCGGTTTCGGTACGGAATGTGGTTTCCAGCACGCCTGCGCGTGCTCCGCCAATACCGAGCGCATAAGCCAATCCGATGTCCCATGCATCTCCCGTCGCGTCTTGCTCCACGGCGATCAGACAAGGAACTCCCTTGCCCGCCTGATACTCACTGCGAACGGTATGACCGGGGCCTTTCGGTGCAATCATGATCACGTTTACGTTCTTCGGCGGCTTGATGCAGCCAAAATGAATATTGAATCCGTGAGCGAACGCCAGCGTCTTACCCTCGGTCAGGTTCGGCTCGATGCTTTCCTTGTAGAGTTTTGCCTGCTTTTCGTCGTTAATCAAAATCATGATGATATCTGCCGCTTCCGCTGCTTCATATGCAGTCATGACTTTCAATCCTTGCGCTTCGGCTTTTGCCCAGCTCTTGGAACCTTCGTACAGACCGACGATGACGTTGACGCCGCTGTCCTTTAAGTTCAGCGCATGTGCGTGTCCTTGCGAGCCGTAACCGATAATTGCAACGGTTTTACCGCTGAGTTTTTGCAGATCGCAATCCTGCTGATAAAAAATTCTTGCCATAATAAAATCCTTCTTTCTGTATTTTAGATTTTGGGAAATCAAAGATAGTTTACTTTGCGGATGGTATTTTCTCCGCGTTCCAGCGCAACCACGCCGGTTCGGCAGATTTCAATGATTTCAAAGTCACGCATCAACGCCACAAAATCATCAATGCGACGACTTTCATCCGTCAATTGATACACCACGGAATCTTTGGTATAATCCAAAATTTTCGCGTGAAAAGCGTCTGCCGCCGCACTCAGGTCGCCGCGAGTCGCGGGGTCATTTTTAATTTTAATCAGAAGCAGTTCCCTGCTGACGGATTCGTGTCCGTGCAGTTCTTTAATGGAAACCACATCCGGGAGCTTGTAGAGCTGATTGATCAGTTGCTCCTTGGCTTGTTCTTCGCCATCGGTTTGGAGCGTAATTCGAGAGTATTCCGAGGATTCCGTTTCGCTCACCGTCAAACTGGCGATATTGAATTGTCTGCGTCGAAACATGCTGGTCACCCGGTTTAACACCCCTAATTGGTTGCGCACCAATACGGCAATCATAAATCGATTCATGTCAATCCCCCATTTTTACAATAATATCGTCCATGGAGCCGCCCGGCGGCAGCATAGGTAATACAAATTCATCTTGATCAATGATACATTCGATCAGATAGGGACCGTTGACGTGAAACGCGGTATCCAAAGCGGCGTCCAAATCCTCCGGAGAAGTCACAATCACGCCGTCGGCACCGAAAGCGCGTGCCAGGGCAACAAAATCGGTTTTTCGATCCAACACCGTTTGCGAATAATGCTGATCGAAGAACAAATGCTGCCATTGACGCACCATGCCGAGCACGCCGTTATTCAGCAACAAGATCACCAGCGGCGTTTGATTCGACACCGCGGTTGCCATCTCATTTAAGCACATACCGAAGCTGCCGTCTCCCGTTACCAGAACCGTTCGCTCTCCGCTTCCCATTTGTGCGCCGATCGCAGCGCCCATGCCGAAACCCATCGTTCCCAATCCACCGCTGGAAATAAAGCGTCGGCTGCGGCAAAATTTCACCGTCTGTGCGGCCCACATTTGATGCTGTCCCACATCGGTTGCCACCGGTGTATTCTCTCCCAAGTGGCGATTCAACGTCAGCAGGACGTTTCGGGGGGTCATCCCGGGTCTGTGATCCAAAGTTTGCTCTTCCTCTTGACGGAACTGCTGAATCGTTTGTTGCCAGAGCGGCCGTTTAACCGGCGTAATCAGCGGCAGCAGCTTTTGCAATGTTAATTTCAAGTCACCGCGCAACCCGTGTACCGCAGAAACGGTCTTGCTTAATTCCGCACCGTCGATATCGATATGTACAATCTTGGCTCCGCGGGCAAATTTGGTGCGATCTCCCGTGACACGGTCGTTAAACCGCACGCCAAGCGCGATAATGCAATCGGCGCGGTGCATGGACATCGACGAAGCATAGTGACCGTGCATGCCCTGCATGCCGAGAAAGCGCGGATGATCCGTCGGAACACCGGAAAGTCCCATCATGGAACAACCGATCGGCGCATCGATTCGCTCGGCAAGTGCCAGCAGCTCGTCTTCCGCGTGCGAGGCGATCAAACCGCCGCCAAAGTACAAGAACGGACGCTCGCAAGCGTTGATACAATCGGCTGCTTCAAAAATTCGTATGTCCTTGGCGGCGTGTTTTTCTTCCGGCTGCCGTTTGGGCTGCACTTCATATTCGCATTGCGCCACCTGCACATTTTTAGGAATATCGATCAGCACGGGGCCGGG
This sequence comes from uncultured Lachnospiraceae bacterium, assembly GCA_964507155.1. Taxonomy (GTDB): domain Bacteria; phylum Bacillota; class Clostridia; order Oscillospirales; family CAG-272; genus SIG644. The sequence goes on along the minus strand of CAZDOX010000004.1, from coordinate 692 downwards.
TCTTCCGGAACTTGCCAAGGCAAATGCGTCGCGAATGGTATCTGCCAACTGTTCCACCGAACTGACAAAATAATTGTGCTTGGTAATGGGGAGCGTAATTCCCGTAATGTCAATTTCTTGGAACGAGTCGGTGCCGATTTGCGAACCGAACACATTTCCCGTAATGGCAACCATCGGAACGCTATCCAGATATGCCGTGGCAATCCCCGTCACCAAATTGGTCGCCCCCGGGCCGGATGTTGCGATCACCACACCCACGTTTCCCGTTGCGCGAGCATAACCGTCGGCGGCATGCGCCGCGCCCTGCTCGTGCGCCGTAAGAATATGTGTGATCTCGCTTTGGTATTTGTATAAAGAATCGTAAACATGAATAATTTGACCGCCGGGATAGCCGAATACCGTTCGACATCCTTGCTCAATCAACGTTCTGACAACAATGTCAGCACCGGACAAAAGCATCCGTTTCCCTCCTTCGTTTTTGTTGCATTTTCCATTTGTTTATTTTTGTCGATTTTGTCGATCATTTCAGCTGCTGCAAAATCAAATCTCCCATGCCGGAGCAACCCACCCGACAGCATGCCTTGGCGTCGTCCGCACCGGACGGCATAATGTCCCCCGTTCGATAGCCGGCGTCCAGCACCGCGGAAACGGCGGATTCAATCGCATCCGCCTCGGCAGCCATATCGAAGCTG
>CAZDOX010000003.1:0-21191 GCA_964507155.1 uncultured Lachnospiraceae bacterium | reverse complement strand
CACCCTGCTGGACGCCGCCGCGCGTTGTCTTGCCGAGCCGGACGGAGAAAAAATATATATTCTTTTGTGCGGAGACGGTTCAAAAAAAGATCATCTTCTTTCGCAAGCGCAACGCTTGGGCATAGAAGATCATCTGCGTTTGGTCGGTTTTTGCGAAGACGTGGCGCCCATGTACGCCCTGATGGACGTAAACGTGAACGCGTCCTACGGCACGGAAACCTCCAGCTTGTCGCTTTCCGAGGGAATGAGTGTGGGAATCCCCGCTATCGCTTCCACATTCGGCGGGAATCCTTATATGGTTCGCGACGGATACAACGGATTGTTGTTTCCTCAAAAAGACGACAAAAAACTGGCCGAGGCCGTGCTGACTCTGTACCGTCACCCCGATCGACTCACGGTCCTAGGGCAAAATGCGGAGAAATTTTACCGTGCGCATCTAACCGCCCGACATATGGCGGATCAAATGGCAGATTATTATCGAGAAAAGTGGCAAGAAAAGCAAAAAAGCAGGCAGTTTGCGCCTTAACCGCGCCGCTGCCCGCTTTTCATTCATTCGATGGTTTTCGTTAGAATTTTTTCAATTTGGCATAGCTTGCCATCAATTTTTTGGTTCCTACCCGTTCAAACGCCACTTCCAACAACGTGTCGGCAGCCATTTTCTTGGTGGACAAAATCACACCGTCCCCAAAAATCGGATGTTTCACACAATCCCCCGCTGCATAAGCCGCCTCGCCGCCCGACGCTTGCTGTGCCTTGGCTTGTCCCAGCGGCTTCCCGACGGTAATGTCGTCCTTAAAGCCGATATATTGCTTCGGTTGCTTTTTTCGCTGATTCTGCGTCGGATTCGGCACATCGTACCGACGCATGGTCGCGCCTTGATCTTCCTGTATCACCAGATCCTCCGGGATTTCGGATACAAAGCGGGACACCGGGTTGTAGCTGGTCGATCCGTACAACAACCGCGTCCGAACGTGCAACATCAAAAGCTCTTTTTTTGCCCGCGTGATGGCAACGTACGCTAGTCTGCGTTCTTCTTCCATTTCGTCATTTCCCGCGGTAATCGTCTGCATTCCGGGGAAAATTCCATCTTCCATTCCGGGCAAAAAGACAATCGGAAATTCCAATCCCTTGGCAGAGTGTATCGTCATCATGACCACCGCGTCCGCCGTATCGTCGTAGCGGTCCACGTCGGCAACCAGGGCATTTTCCTCCAAAAAACCGGTCAGTGTCGGTTCCTCGGCGTTGCGACAATATTCAATCGCCCCGGATTTAAATTCCTCCAAGTTTTCCAAGCGATCGCGTTCTTCTTCCCCCGCATCGATCAACATTTGCCGATATCCGGTGCGATCCAGCACGGCGTCGATCAACGCCGGCAATTCCAAGCGCTGCGCGTCACGGGAAAGTTCTTCGATCACCTCGGTAAACCGAATCAGCACATGGGCAGCGCGAGAGAGCGCCATGTATTGGTCTGCTCTTTGCATAACGGCAAACAAAGAAATCCCCTGCTCGGCGGCAATACTTTCCACCGCCTCCAGCGTTTTATCTCCGATTTTTCGCCGCGGTTCGTTAATAATGCGCAGCAGCCGCTCTCGGTCCTGATGATTGTTGATCAGCTGCAAATACGCAACCAAATCGCGAATTTCCTTGCGATCCGAAAAGCGAACGCCGCCCAGCATGCGATACGGCACGGCGCTTTTGGCAAAGGCGCGTTCGATGCTGTTGGATTGCGCATTGTTGCGATACAACACGGCAAAATCACGGTAGGCGGCGTTTCCTCTCGCCACGCGACGATTGACCTCGTCCACAATGAATCTCGCCTCGCTGTTTTGGTCATCCAGCTGAATCAAGTGCAGTTTTTCTCCCTGCGTCTGCTGCGTCCAAAGATTTTTCCCCCGCCGTCCCCGGTTATGAGCGATCACCGCATTGGCGGCGTTCAGAATATTTTGCGTGGAGCGGTAGTTTTGCTCCAGCTTGATCACGCAAGCGTCGCCGTATGTGCGATCAAACGACAAAATGTTTTCAATGGTCGCTCCGCGGAACCGATATATGCTTTGGTCATCGTCACCGACCACCATCAAATTTCTGTAACCGTCCGCCAAAATGGTCGTCAGGGCAAACTGTGCCGCGTTGGTGTCTTGGAACTCATCCACGCAAACATAGCGGAAGCGGCGCTGATACTGCAAGCGCAACTCCTCGTTTTCCCGCAGCAAACGAACCGTTTGCATGATAATGTCGTCAAAATCCATCGCGCCGGACGAGAGCAATTGGGTTTGATATTCCTCATACACGCGCGCGATGGTTTGAAGACGATAATCGCTTCCCGCTTCATCCGCGAACATTGCGGGCGTTTTCAGCGCGTCTTTGGCGCGGCTGATCGCATGAATCACGCTTTTGATCGGGAAAGCCTTGTCGTCCACATTGCATTTTTTCATGGCGGCGGCAACCGCTTTTTTGGTGTCGTCCATGTCATAGATCGAAAACTCTTTGGGATAACCCAGCAAGGTCCCGTGAACGCGCAAAATTCTCATGCAAACAGAGTGAAACGTTCCCGCCCAAATGTCGTTTGCCATCGTTTCGTCTTCAAAGGACGCCCGCAGACGATTCTTGATTTCGCCCGCCGCCTTATTGGTAAAGGTAATGGCAAGCATTTGCCATGGCGGGCAGGGATTGCTGATAAACTCCGGCAAAATATTTTCGATCTCATCCGTTCCCAGTTCCAGCGCGCGCTCCAAGGCCGACACCTGTTCTTCGGTGATTCCGTATGGGACGTAATCCGAAAGATACGCGTTTCCGTAGCGAATGATGAACGCAATGCGACGAACCAAGACCGTTGTTTTTCCGCTCCCCGCCCCGGCGAGAACCAGCAGCGGATGATTGACGGTAAACACAGCCTTGCGCTGCTGCTCGTTTAAGGAGCCGTATACTTTATCGAACAAGGCGCGCTTTGCCTTTAAATATCGATCGTTTAGCATGAACATATCCTCCGTTTCATGTCGCAGATGGAAAAAGTAAAAAAATCCCCACACACAGCGTGCAAGGAATTTTTGCCTCACGGTACTGCCCAAATCCATGGAAAGTGCCGTTCTTGCCGTTCTTTTATCCGATTTCAACGAGAAAATTATATCATGAAAGCGCTCGATTGTCAATAGATTTTCAAACTTTTTTAAGAAAACGGCAGATCGTGAAAAAGTCATACGAACGCAGCCGGCTCGGTCGGTTCGCATGACTTTCGCAACATGAAATTTCGGAGAGGGATCCGATCCCGCGCGTCGCTGTCATTTGCTTTAGGCAAAAAGCGGTTATCGCCTCATCCGGTTTTCTCGTTTTTCTCGTTTTTTTCCGCTTTTTCGCAAGCACATCATCGCGCCGCCCAGCGTCAACAGCGTCAGCGCGGTGATCAGCAACAGCGGATAAGCACCAAGCAAAGACAAATCGTCCTCGGTGGCGTCGGAGCGCGTTGCCCGCTGAGCCAAAATTTCCGCCTGCAACACGTTGCTGTCTTTCGTCCGACTCATTCCCTCAATGCGCAACACATATACGCGCAATTCTTGCCATTCTCCCTCCTCTTGTAAGGGAGTCACACGCAGGGAAAGCGCACCCGTCCGAGAAAGCGCACCCAGCGCCACGCCCGACAAAGTCAACGTGGTGATATCGCCGTCGGACAAAGTTCCGATGGCTTCGACTCTCGCGTTGTCGCCATATCCCGTCAATTGAACCTCAACCGGAACGGCGCCTCCGTCCTGATCGGTCACAGCCAGCGTCACCGATAAAGCGTCGCACAGCGAAAAATTTTCCGGTTTGGTAAATGCGTACAAGATTTCACCGCCCTGACGGTTCATTTGCGCCAACAGCGCACGCCCGTATTGACTGCCTCCGTCGGCAGAAAGAGCATCACAGCCGTAGGCAGCTTCCCACTGCATGGTACCGATGGCTGCCGCAAAGTTCCAGTATAAGTACGAACCGATGTACCCGGACAGCGTTTTCTTTGCCAATTCGACTTGATAGCGCAAAAAATGATCGGACGAATTGCCCGTCTCCCAAGAAGAAAATCCGAGATACGGCAACGCGTACGCGGTCACCTCGCCCGCCGCGTCGGTGTCAATCGCCGCAAAAAGCTCCGCCGCATCTCTCAGCGACCTATCGGTCACGTCCGTAAAAAAGACGGAGGTCGCTTGCCGATTCAACTGACGGTATAAGTAAATATACGCCATCGCAAATTCATCGTCCGTCTTGTCTTGGGACGGATTCCAAAGATAGGCGCCCTCGGGCGATAAACTCTCAACGTCTTGTAAAAGCGACAGATAATCCGAAACCATGGGAACGGAAAGTGGGGTAACCGTTGCGCACTGCCCCGTCCCCGCGTCGTAGTCGGAAGACTTGTCGCCATCGATGGGAAATCGCTCGGATTCCAACAGAAGCGACACCGAATAATTTCCCAAGCCGAAATCGTCGATCATTTGGCAAACGCCGTCCAAAAACATCACCGAATCATACTTGCCGCTCAAATCGCAGGTAATATCATACGGGGAGCGATCGGCGTCGGTCAGCGGAAGATAGACGATCGCGTCGGGATATATCGATCGCAGCACGTTTTCCGTCTGCAGCAGAGTGTCGGTGACGAATTCCAAATACTCTTGTAAGGGAATCAGACCCGCGTAATAATTCTTCATCGGTTGATCCAATCCATGTCCTAAGATCAGACCGCCGAGTTGTCTGCCGTAAGAAGAGAAATTCTCCAGCAAGTAAGAAAGCGCAGCACCGTACGTTAATTTTGCTTCCGTCGACGTCAGCAAAATCGCCAGATAATCCGGCTCTTGCATGCCGGTTGCCTGCGACACGGTAAACGGCAGGCGATACGCCTCCGCCGTGGCGCGAACGGACAAGCGCAAATACACCGCGCACCCGATTTTCATCAGCGGAATCACTTCTTTTTCCAATTGCTGCACATACGATCGATTCAAAGAGAAATAGCGGTTTTCAAACGAATGGGACACCGTCTCTCCCCCGCCCTCTCGCAGCAATTCGTCCAAATACACATCGACAATCACCGCTCCCGCGTGACATTGCACGGCTTGTGCGACGCCCATTCCGTAAAACCCTTTGTATTCATGGGACGGCTCGGTCAGCGTCGATGTTCCGACCATCCACGTCGGGAACGACGGGGGGCACATCAGCACACGATTGCCTTGTGCGTCGATCAGCACCACCGCGTAATATCTGTTTTTGGCAACATAACTGTCCGAGGCGACGGAGAAAGAAAAGTGATTGGTAATCTTGATCGTTTGCAACGGATTTTGCTCGGTATCGAGAATTTCCTGCGCCGTTTTGATCGAACCGAACGCATACAGCGCCACAGAACCGCCGGCAAACTGAACGGCGGTGTTGGTATGCAAACTTCCTTTGACGATCACCTCCCCGCTTTGCGCGTCGTAGTAACAATCGCTGACGCTGCCGTATCTTTCATCGCTGCGCAGTTTCTCGTAAAACGACACCCGATTGATCGCGTACAAAATGATTTCTCCGTCCGACGCGGTGTGAAACGTAATCGAAACTTCTCTTGCCGCGGCGATGTTGTCCGGATAGGCATAGTAAACGCCCGGTTCCGAATGTGCCGGCAGCGAAACCGAATACGCCGACACGTTCCCGGCGGCGTCCGTGGTTTGAACCACCATTTCCGTGCAAGCCGAGCGATTTTCCACAATCAGACGAAATGCGTTGCCCTCGACCGCGCCCCCGCCCACAGAAAGCGGCAGACGCGCATAGAGCATAGCTCCGCGCTTTAATATGCTGAAATGCAACCCGCCGGTGTGATTTTGCGTTAAGCGCCCCGTCACGCCGTCGCTTTCCCATATATCTGCGGCAAAGCGAGTCAGATAGGCTTGTGAACCGGGGAGATTCACCGTTTCCTGCGCGTCATCGGTCGCCCCATCCGCTTCGGTATCGGTTTCCGATTTGTCGATCGGGTCATTTTCTTGCGCCGCGGCAGGGAGCGCGATTGTTTGCCCGACCATCGCCCACGTAAGCACCAGCAACATCAAACGAATCGACATTCCAAGCCACGCTCTTGCGTTTGTTTTATCTTTATTTTTTCTCATTTTGTCATATCAATCTCCATCCTCCGATTTTATTCCGTTTCTCGCCGCACGCCATCGCTTTACCTTTTACCATGTCAAAATAGACGTGATTTGATCTTCCACCACGATAAAGTGCTGTGTGAGCGTGACGTTCATTTTTTGAAACAGATCTTGATAGTACGAGGTCGTTGCCACATCTTCCATCGACGGCAGGAGAGAACGATTGGGATGGTTGTGCGCCAGCACCACCGAGGACGGAGAATATCGAACCAAATACCGCATCATCACCGGCGTATTCACCGCCACGGCGTTGGTGGATCCCTCCGCGATCAAATCGCACCCCAGTAGGCGGTTTGCTCCGTCAAAGCTGAGCATGTACAGCCGTTCTTTGGTCAATCGTGCAAACAACGGCTTGATATACGCTTCCACCGACGCGCGATCCGAATACGTCGGGGAATCTTTTCTCGCGTCCAACTCCATTTGACGCGACGCTGCCCATAGACACTTCAAATAAATCGCCGCCGACTCTCCTATCCCGTCCAATTCCATTAAATCTTCCACCGGTGCGCGAATCACGCCGTCCAGCGTGCCGAAGCGTGCCAGCAGCGCGTGTGCCATATTGTTTGTGTTTCGTCTGGGAATAGCAAAAAACAGCAACAATTCCAATAATTCGTGCGGTTCCATCGACTCGCCCATATCGCGCAAGAATCGCTTTTTCAATCTGGCGCGATGTCCGTTATGACCATGTTGTTGATTCGACATATTCACACTCCGAAACGTCAGTTCAATGATTGGCGCGCCGCCGCGTGCTCTGTGGCAGCGGTCAACGTATTTTTCATCAGCATGGCGATGGTCATCGGACCGACGCCGCCGGGAACCGGGGTCACGTAAGAAGCTGCGCGACATGCTCCCTCAAAATCGACGTCTCCGGCTAATTTTCCCTCCTTGGTGCGGTTGATTCCGACATCAATCACCACAGCGCCCGGTTTGATCATGTCCTCGATAATCAACCCACGGCGACCGACCGCGGCAATCAAAATATCCGCACGCCGACAAACCTCGGCAAGATTGCGGGTTTTGCTGTGACAAATCGTGACGGTGCCGTTTTCCCGCAGCAACAGCAAAGCCAGCGGTTTTCCCACAATGTTGGACCTGCCGACCACCACACATTCCTTTCCCTCAACCAAGACGCCGGTGCTGTGAATCAGCTCCATCACGCCCATCGGCGTGCACGGCGCAAGACGGCTCTCCCCGGTCAAGATTCGTCCCACATTGTACGGATGAAAACAATCGACATCCTTATCCGGGCGAATTCGCAGCAGTACGCTTTGTTCATCCAACCCTCCGGGAAGCGGCAATTGAACCAATATACCGTCCACCGTATCGTCCCCGTTCAGCGTATCGATCAGCTGATTCAACTCTTGTTGCGACGTGGTGGCGGGAAGTCGATATTCCAAAGCGCGAAAGCCGATTTCCTCGCACGCACGCTGCTTATTTCGAACATATACCGCCGACGCCGGATCGTCGCCAACCAAAATAACCGCCAAAGAGGGCACACACCCGAACTTTTGGCGAAACGTTGTCGTTTGTTCTGCCAAGTTCGATCGAATGGCGGCAGAAATCGCTTTTCCATCAATTACAGTTGCCATTTGCACTTTATCCTTTCGGTTGTTCTTGTTCTTTTTGTTCTTGTTCTTTTTGTTCTTGCTCTTGCTCTTGTTTTCGTTCTTGCCGATCGTCCTTTTTTTCCGACAAGTCTCCCGCGTCCGTCCCATCGACGGGCGCTACACATTCCTGCTCTGCGGCGCCGTCATCCAACGGTACCGATTCGATCGGGGCCGTGCTGTACGCCGGAACATAGTCATCCCCGTTTTCCTGCTGTTGCCGCTTTTTGGTTTGAATGAGCATCACCGCAATCCACGCGGTAAAGACCACAAAACATAATCCGGCAACCAACTGAGAAATGCGGACACTTCCGACGTACAAACTGTCGGTGCGCAACCCCTCAATCCACATTCTCCCGAATCCGTACCAAGCCAAATAGCTCATAGCCACCTGCCCGTGAAATTTTTTGTGTCGGTAGACCACAAAATGGATCAACACAAACCCAAGAATATTCCAGAGCGATTCATACAAAAAAGTCGGATGAACGTATGCCATCGCGCCGGGCGTGACGTTGTTCGGATACAATCCCATTCTCATGAAGTAGAGAGGGTGCGTCTCGGGAACCACGCCGCCGTAGGCTTCTCCGTTGAAAAAATTGCCCCAACGTCCCATCGCCTGCGCAATCATCACGCCGGGTGCCACCATATCCAGCGCCGCCTGCCATCGTTTCTTTTTGATCACCGAATAGACGACAATGGTCGCCGCCCCCGCGATCACTCCGCCGTATATCGCCAAGCCGCCGCTGCGAATGTTGACAATCGCTTTCAAATTCTGCCACAGGGAGCGTCCGGGTACGACAAAGGTATCCCATTTCATGATGACGTAATACAATCTTGCGCCGATCACGCCGAATATCACAAGGAATAACCCCATGTCCATCACTTCATCGCGGGTAAATCCCTCTTGCCGGGAGCGATACATCGCGTAAGCAAAGGCAAAAATCATCCCCAGCACAATGATAATTCCGTACCAGCGCACCTCCACGCCGAAAAGTTCAAAAGCGACCTTATTTACCGTGAACGGTTCAATCCCGATTCCGGGAAAAGCAATTTGCACTTCCGTTGTCATGACATTTATTTTCCTCCGTCTTCATTTTTGCTTATGGTTCTTTGATTTAATTCTCAAAGGGGAAAGCGACCGCCATGCTCGTTCCCCTCTCGCCCAACACCCGACGAAACAGCCGATCTACCGCTTGGAACGTCAACCGGTTCAGCGCACGCAGCGGGGCGAATACGTCGCAGCCGCCGTCCTTTTCATCAACCAAAAGATCCACAATGTCCTCGGTATCGTCAAAATTTGAAACAAACGCGGCGTACGCCACGCGGCGATTTCGTTCAAATTCTTCTTCCGTCAATCCGATTTTTCTTTTTTCCTCCAACACGTGGCGATACATGTGCCACACGCGCTCCGGTTCGTCGCTCTCCCCGCTGACAGTATGGTAAGCCAAATGTTTCATCGCGGTGTAGCCGTACGAGTACATCGGCGTGATCCAATGATCCTCCAACAATCGGTTATACAAAGGGCCTGCGCGCGAAAACAAAATTTCACTGATCATATCCATCGCCAGCGTATGCACGATTCGTTCAGACGGGTCGGCAATGAACTCATCGTCCCGCCATGCGATCTGAAATATCGGTTTTGCCACATTGGCGCGGCAGGCGCTGCGGTGCAAGACGGGAATTCGCGTTTGATACGAGCCGTCCGTTCCGCGCCGCGGCAGCGAGACCGAATCTGTCGGAGGTGCGGTCAACACCTCGTCCGCAACGGACAACACTTGCTCTGCCGTTATGTCGCCGCATACGATCAAATCCATCAACGCCGGTCGATAAAACGCATGATAACATTCATACAAAATTTCGGGCGTAATCCGCGCAATGGAACGCTCGCTGCCGCAAACGGACAAGGACAGCGGGTGATGGGGGTACATGGTCGCCATGCTCCGCCGATACAACGCGTCCCACGGATCGTCCTGAATCATCCGAATTTCTTGAGAGATAATCCCACGCTCTTTTTTTACCGACGCCTCGGTAAACGTGGGGTGCGTCACAAATTGCAACAACGCTCGCAACGCGGGCAAAATGTTCTCTGTCGTACTGATCGTGTACGCGGTTTTTTCATGGTTGGTCCAAGCATTGACCTCTGCGCCCAAGGCGGAAAATTGCTCATCTACGGTACTGCCGTCCTCGCGCGTAAACAACTGATGCTCCAAATAATGCGCCACGCCGTTCGGATATACGTGCGGCGGACGGGATCCGAGAGAAAATCGCGTATCTTGCGCCCCGTAATGAACCACCAGCGAAGCGCTGAGCGTGTGCATCCGCTTGGGATAAACCACGACGGTCAATCCGCTTTTGTGCACACACCGCACGTAATACTCTCCCAGCGTTTCACAACGAAATATCCGATGATCCGTCATAGCGTTCCTCACGTTCCCCTGCGATAGGTTCTGTTTCTTCTTGTTCTTCCGATTCCGCCGTTCCGTATAAGCAATACACGGTGTCTTGTCGCAACGATCGTGCCGCCGCCATGACGTCCGCACGCGTGACGCCGACCAGCGTGTCTCGGCAGTCTTTCGTTGTTTGGCGCACCCCCAGCAAGCGGCGCACGTGATAGAACGAAAAGACAGCGCGTGTGCTGTCCTCCAGCTGTCGATAATCGTTAAGCAAGAGCTGCTTGGCAGCCATCAACTCCGAATCGGAAAAAATCCCCTGCCGTAAGGCGGCAATTTGTTCTTCTATAACTTGCTGCGCCGCATGGCGGCAAGCAGCGTCGATCGCGCAGCAAACCGTCAATTCCCCTCGATCCATCCGATATTCCGAATGGCAGGAATAACACAGACTTTTTTCTTCCCGCAAATGGACAAACAAACGAGAGATGGGAGTGCCGCCCAGCATCTCGTTGCAAAGCAGCATCGCGCAAAATTCCTTGGAAAGCAGCGTAATCTCCGTGCGATACCCCAAAATCAGGTGACTTTGGCTGACCGGCAGCTGTTCATCCACCGACAATATTTTCGTCCTGGGCGGCAGGCAGATCGCCCGTGCCCGTGACGCCGCCGCGGTTTTGGACGTAAGATGAGAATCAAGATACGGCGTCAAACGATCCCGCAACCAGTCGATCAGTTGCTGCGCGGGGGTATTGCCCAAATAAAAAACATGAAAATGCGCTTGGTCCCTGATACGATTCAGCAAGGCGACCAAGGCGGCAGGCGGCAGATTTTCCACCTCTTCCGCGCAAAGCGGAGCTACGGTTTCCCTACCGTCGGCAAAAGCTTGGCGAAAATGAAAATCCGCGTAAGATGCCGGTTGGTTCGCCAGCGCGGCAATGGCGTCGATCAGGTGGGTGCGTTCCGATTCAACGTAACGCGCGGCCAAGGCGCCCGTTTTCCACTCAACGGGATGAAACAGCATATCCGTCAAGGTATCGATAATCTCAGGCAAAAGGGACTCACGGTTCGGAAGTACAAAACTTTCCGGGGAATCCGTGATAAATCCCATGCACCGCACATCGCCGACCGTTCGATTGAAAATGCGGCAATCGGTGGCATACAAATCATCCCAGTGGCGATTCAACAATTCTTGCGTCGGATAGCGTTCGCTTCCCCGCCGCAGCACCGGAAGCAGCAGTTCCGATGCCAACATGGTTTGCTTGGTATCGGGCAGGGCAGCCACAAAGCTCAATTGACCGATTTTAAAGCGATCTGTCGCGCAGACGTGCAATGTGACACGCGGCAAAACCGAATATTCTTCCGGAACTATGGGTGGAATATCCACATACCCGCCTCCTTTCGCGGCACAGCGCCGTTCTCATCATATTGTACAACATTTTTTCATAGATTTCAAGAGATAACGAGAAAATTCTTGGCATTTTTTCTGCAGGCAGGTCGCGACCAAGGGAAATCCGAGAAAATGCTTGATTTTTTACATACCTATGCAAGAAAATGCTTGATTTTTTTACATACTTATGATATACTATACCTATACGCGACACATAGCAATCTGTCACCGCACGGTGAGGGAAAGGAGTTTTATATGGGCAACGGAAAGAAAACTTGCAAAATTCTAAAGGAAATTCGTGCGCAAATTGCCGCAGAAAACGACATTTCCTACGTGACATCCGAATGTAAACACCAAGGAGACTGCGCCGGCACTTGTCCCAAATGCGAAGCGGAAGTTCGCTATTTGGAAAAAGAATTGGAAAAGCGCGCGCGCTTGGGCAAAGCGGTAACGATTGCCGGTTTGGCAGCCACCATCACCGCAACCACATTGAGCGCTGCCTCGTGTGACCGTTTGGTACAAACAACCGGCGGAGAGATGCTTCCACCGACCGAATCCGAGTGGGACGGCGATATGGATGTGCTCCCACCGACCGAATCGGAGTTGGACGGCGACATGCCCGCAATCCCCACCACGGGAGATGTTTCCCCCTATGAAACACTGCCGGATTACGACTCTTATGCGCACCTGATCTCCGACACCGACGCATTGTACTCGTTTTTAAAAGACAGCTTTATCTCTGCCGGGTACGCAGAACAAGATCTCACTTTCCGATGGTTGTTGACCTGGATGCCCGACTACATTCGGCTCGAAGAATCCGACGACCAAGTGATCGCATATTTCGACGTTCATTCGGAGCAAAACCCGGAATCCGAGCAGGACGGTCGCATGCAACTCGGCTTGGTATTCACACGTGCCGAGCAAGGATCTTTCCTGTCTTTCTTATGGACCGCCGTCACCATCTCCCCCGCGCCTTAAAGGATCGAATTTCATCATGACAGAACGTCAAGCAGACCGTTTTATCGGCATTTCACGTCATCGCCTGACCACCGACGGGCGCGGCGTCACCACGCTGGCTGCCTTTTTCGGCTGTCCCTTGCGCTGCGCTTATTGCTTAAATCCCCATTCTTGGCGCAAGGAGACAAAAACGCAGCTCTATACGCCGGAAGATCTGTATCGGTTGGTTAAAATCGATCAGCTTTATTTTCTTGCCACGGGCGGAGGTGTGACGTTTGGCGGCGGAGAACCGCTGCTGCGCCCGAGCTTTTTGGCTCAATTTCGCGCCCTTTGCGGCAAGGAATGGCATTTGTGCGCGGAAACTTCGCTCCATGTCCCGTGGGAAGCGGTGGAACAAACGATTTCTTGTATTGATGAGTGGATCATCGACGTAAAAGACACCGATCGGCAAATTTACCACCGTTACACGGGAGGAGATTCCGCTCTCGTGATGGAAAATTTGCGCCGCTTGACCCGGCGCGTGGATCCCGCTCGCCTTGTCGTCCGATTGCCGCTGATCCCCACTTACAATACGGAGGATGACGTGGAGGCTTCGGCGCGCATGCTTCATTCCCTCGGAATCACGCGTTTGGATCGCTTTGTCTACCAAACGGAGATTCATAAATAATCAAGCCTCCCTTGAAAGTTTCCACGCCGATGAATCACACAAAATCCGACCTATGATAAAACCATGGGTCGGATTTCTTGTTTTATGAGCGCCCGCCCGAGGGCAAAGGCTTTCTTATATTCGTCGTTCTCGGCGAGAGATCCGCTCTTATGTCGGCGATTCTCGAAACACAAACGTCGTTTCTCCGGGGTGCAGCTCGGTTTCCAGCGTTCCGTACGCAAATGCCGCGCGCAAACCGGTCGGGATATCCACGTTGATTTCCGTCACACCGTCTTCTTTGCGCCATGCCACGCTGACGTCGCCGTGTGCCGTCGCGATACTGCCGCTCATCCTGCGCGCGGCGGCAGGAATCATCGGCGCGATACGAAGCGTCTCCTTGACATTTCCTTGATCGATAATGACATGTTTGCAAATGCCGAGAAAATGCCGAAACAAATATTTCACCGGCGCGCCAAACATCGGATGGCAATGCGACCCGTTTCCGTTCAGATACTCGTAAAGCGTGGTTGCGCCCCGACGCTTCATCCAAAGATAGCCGCCCATGGCTTCGCCGGTCAGCAATCGATACGCCAAATCGCCCTTTCCGCCGCGCAGCAGTACGTCAATTAACACATCGGTTCCGATAAAACCGGTATCCAAATAGCCAAGGCGTTCGTAATAGGCGCTCAAGTTGTCCAACGTGCGAGCGTCCGGCGCGATATCCACGTCCAGAGCGAACGCATCCGCGCCTTGCGTGCCATCGCAAAAGCTGCCGCTCTCCTCATGATAGTATGTTTTGAGAATCGCCGCTCGCGTACGCGCAAAACAGTCCCGATACTGCGCCACGTCCGCAGGCAAGCCGAGCAAATCCGCGATTTCCGTCATTTCACGCAATTGACGCAAAAACAAGCAGCTGTTCACGTAAGGAGGCGGCAAGCGCATCTCATCCATCGACGCCCAATCGCCCAGACACCAACCGCCCTCTTCCTCCCGCACGACCAGATCCCCCTCGCTGCGGGACAAAATATAGCGGACATAGTTTCGCATGGCGGGGTACCAAAGCAACAGCTTGTCCGTCCCGCCGTAATGACGATAGTATTGATACGGGACCTCCACCACGGCGCCGCCCCAACCGCAAGGGCCTCCGCCGCCGCCCATAAACGGCGCCGTATGCTGGACATGCCCGCTTTCTTTATCCTGACCGTCTATGATATCCGTAATCCATTTTTCGTAAAATGATGCCGCGTCCATCAACAGCATCGCCGCATCGCAGGTCAATTGACCGTCTCCGGTATAACCAAGTCGCTCGCGATGAGGGCAATCCGAGGGAACGGAGCCGTGCATATTATCCAACTGCGTACGCAAATACGCCTCGTACAACCAATTCAGCGCCTCATGATCCGATTCAAAAGTCGCGGTCAGTGCCACGTTGCTGTGCACTACGTCGACGCAAACGTCTTCCAAGCACGACATCCTATCGCAATCAATCGTAAAATAGCGGAACGCATGCCAGCAAAAGCGCGGCGCCAGAACGCGCCTTTTCCCGTCGGTCACAAAAACATCTTGCTGAATCTGCGCTTCGCCGTTGGCGCACCGATACGCCGCACCCGTGGAGGCGGGATCCAAATGCCCGTCCGCCCCGATTTCTTCACTGTAAGTTACGGTAAGACGCGCAGGCGTTGGCGCGTTCACCGTCAAACGAGCCCAACCGCTGACCACCTCTCCGCAGTCATAAATACGCATGCCGTCCGCCTCGCCGATCTGTACCGCCCGCACCGTCCGCATCACACGATCCGTCGGGCATTTTTGCTCGGTCAGTTGCGTATCCATGGAAATCACGCGCACCCGCTCGCGCGTTAAAAAAGGCAGTTTGGTAAAATCGTGTCGCTCGCCCAAGAACAGCTCGCAGCGCTCGATTTCCGTTTCACTGCACCACTCGCTCCCGTCCGAGAGCACCACCGTTTCCCCTTGCGCCTGCTTGAGGGTCAGCGCATAGATCGCGCGCAACGCGTCGGCAAACCACATGTCCCCCTCCACGTTACGGGCACGCTGGCGAAACCAACCGTTTCCCAGCACAATTTCCATGGTATTCTCGCCTTTTTGCACCAGCGCGCCGACGTCATATCGCAAATAGTACGTGCGGTGGAAAAAGGTATCGTGCAACGGGTACAAGAGTTGACTCAAATCCCGCGCACAATAATCCGAAACCGCAGGGACAAAATAATCTTCGCCGACGCGAACTCCGTTCAAATACACTTCAAAAAAGCCAAGTCCGCTTATTTCAAGGCACGCCGCCACAATTTTCTCTTTCACAGAAAACCGGCGCGTGATGCGCGGCGTTTCCCACGCCGATGGCGCTTCAATCCAAGAAGCTTCCGCGATGTGACCGGAAAGATCCCGCGTCTTCGTTTTTGGCGCGCCGGCGCCGTCTCGATCCGATGGTCGGTTCATGATGATAGGTAACCATTCCTTTCTTTTAAATGGGGAGGGTCGGCGACTCGGGAAACAAAAGCTCATACACACGATCGATATTTCCCGCGCCCATGATCAGCACGGTATCTCCCGGTCGCAGCGCCGAGCGAAGCAATTGCACCGTATGCTCCAACGTATCGCCAAAGCATGCGGGAACGCCCTGTTGCTCAACGGCTTGTGCCAAGGCGCCCTCGCTGACCCCATAGATGTTTTGCTCCCTTGCCGCATAAATCGGCGCAAGTATGACCTGATCCGCCAGACTTAATGCCGACGCGAACTCCTCAAACAGCGCCGCCGTGCGGCTGTATGTGTGCGATTGGAACACGCACAAAACACGCCCATCGGTCATATCTCTTGCCGCCGTAAGGGAAGCGCGAATTTCCGTCGGATGGTGCGCATAGTCGTCATATATTGCCGCGTCCATCCAACGACCCTTGTATTCCATGCGCCGCGACACGCCGCGAAATTGCTCAAGACCGGCTACAATATCCGCCATAGGAATACCGGATTCTCTCGCCGCAGCTATGGCGGCAAGCGCATTATACACTTGATGTCGTCCCATCACACGAAGCGTGACGGTGCCGAGAATTTTTCCCCGTTCGCTCAACGCAAAGCTCTGTTGCCCGTTTTTTGCGTCCGTCGTCCAAGAGAGCGCACGATAATCCGCCGCTGTCCGCTCTATGCCAAAGGTAATCAAATGTCCCCGCGTGTGCCGCAACGCTTGCATGGCGGCGGGATCGTCCGCATTGGTGATGACTTCTCCCGTCTCACCCACCAAATCGGCGTAAGCCGCATAGGAACGCTGCATTTGCGCCAAATCGGAAAAATAATCGACATGGTCCAGTTCCGTATTCAAAACGAGCGCCACGGTCGGGGAAAAATCCAAAAACGAATCCATATACTCGCACGCTTCAAACAGCATTGTGTCTCGCCCGCCGTCACGATATGCGCTGCTAAGCGACGGGATCACCGCTCCGCAGAGCACGGTGGGATCCGCATCGGCAGCAAGATAAATTTCGGTCAGCATCCCCGTTGTGGAACTTTTCCCGTGTGTTCCCGCCACGCCGATCCGACAACGATATTCTCTCATCAAATATCCCATATAGTTGGCGCGGGAGATCAGCGGAAGTCCGCGGCGCACGGCCTCCCGATATTCCGCCTGCGTCGCCGGGATGGCGACGGTGTACACTACCGCGTCATATCCGTCCAAATGCGACGCGGCAGCATCGGTATCCACCGCAATTCCGCCCTCGATCAATCGGCGAACCGTCGGCGTCAGGGTGCGGTCGTACCCGCCGACTCTCAAGCCGCGGCTTTTGGTCAGCCACGCCAGCGATGAAACACTGACGCCTCCGATACCTAAAAAATATACGGCTCTTGCGCCACGCAGCATTTCATCCAGTTCTTCTTTACCGTAATGCGTGTTGGGAAGCGACATCGCAGACCCCTCCTTGGTTTGATCTTTCACTCTTCATCTTGGTTGTTTGATTTTTGATTTGTCGGCTCGGCGCCCGACAAAATTTTGTTAAAAAATATTTCATCAAATTCACAGAAAAAACGAGGTTTGATTGAATACTTGTCACATTCGCCAATTATAATAGAAATGTAGCGTGAAAGTTCCATAAATCAAAACCGAGAAGAAAGATTGTTTCACGCATGAACGATTTGTGCCGCCGCACAGCGGCGGAATAGAGATTAAAATCGAACATCTTCTATTAAGGTAATACATAGGCTTCACAGACCGATGATACGGCAACTGTGGAAAAATGAAAGGAGACTTTAAATGAAAATCACCGACATCAAAGTAAGAAAACTGTTCCATGAAGGCCCCATGCGCGCCATCATTTCCGTCACGTTCGACGGACAGCTTGCCGTTCACGACATCAAAGTCATTTACGCCCGCGATCGATATTTTATCGTGATGCCGAGCCGCAAAAATATGGACGGCACGTTCCACGACATTGCCCATCCGATCAACTCCGCCTTTCGCTCGACGCTGGAGGAAGAACTGCTCGCCGCTTATCAGCAGGCTTGCGAGGAAGCCGCCCTGCAATCGGAGGGCGAAGATCCCGATACGGATGAGTCGGCAAACGAGAGTCAAAGCGCCCCTGCGTTTGCGGAACTGTAAGGTTATCGTCGCTCGTACCTTTACCCTTTTTCCTATTCAAATTCCATCTTGCGGAAAGAAAGCGGAAAGCTCTATGCCGACCGCTTTTTTCTTTTTCACGTTTTACCAAACGTCCACGTCCCCGTGTCCGAACAGCGCTGCCGTTTCCGTCAAGGTCAGCACGCCAAAGCGACAAGGCCCGCCGTCGCGCGGCTCGCCCAAACTTCCCGGGTTGGCTACCAAAATTCTGCGTGGATTTCCCTGCCGATCCGAGCGCGTCAAAGTCCACTCTGCCGCCACGTGCGTGTGTCCGTACAGAACCACATCGGCATTCTCTGCCATCGCCTGCTCGATCAGCTGCCCCGGACCCGCGCGCACCCCGAAGCGATGTCCGTGCGTCATAAAAATACGGTGCGATCCATAGGTCAGCGTCCGAGCAATCGGGGAATCCTCGGCGCCAAAGAAATAACCGTCGCAGTTGCCGGCAACCGATACCAACGGAACATCACGCAACGTGGGAATGTCCGCCAGCACATCCAAATCCCGCAAGCCGTCCCCCAAGAACAAAATGGCTGTCGGTCGAAAATTGATCGCCTCTGCCACGGCGCGAAAGTGTGCGCGCCGCCCGTGGCTGTCGGACAAAACCAAAAAATCCAGCTTCATTTTCGTTGAACTCATTGCACTTCCCCTGCCGGTCGGTGCAATCGACTGCCGCGCGGCACCAATAAGCGCAGCGCTTGCGGTAAGAGTTCCAATTCACATTGCCGCATTTCGATCAACTCTCCATCCACGCTGACGCTGCGCGCTTCCGGGAACTCCAAGCGCAGAGAGCGGCAATGCAACAGTTTGAGAAACTTTCTGGTTTGTGGGATGATGTGCGTTCCCTTTTTGTATTTTCCAATCAAGGTCAGAAACCGCGTGCGGCTGATTTCATCGAAAATAAACACGTCCATATATCCGTCCGTCAACGACGCGTGCGGAAGCGCGTGATAACCGCCTCCGTAATACCCGCCGTTTGCCACCGCGCAAAGTAGCTTTTTTCCCTCCAGCACCAATTGACCGTCCGCAATCACGCGCATGGTCACACACGGTTTTTTGATCAACTCGATCACCACGCCGAGCGCGTAAGCCATGCCTGCCGGCACGCGGCGCTTAATCTCCTGCGTTTTTCGGACCACTTCGCAATCAAAACCGGTGTTACACATGTTGACGCAATACCGATCGTTGCAGCGTATCATGTCCGCCAAGATCACCTGCGCGTCCTTTTGCGCTTCCGGGGATAAAAAGTTTTCTTTACCCGAAAAATTACGAACAAAATCGTTCCCCGTGCCGACGGGAATCAATCCCACTGCCGCATGAGGGAACGCCATGGCGCCGGCAGCCACCTCGGAAAACGTCCCGTCGCCGCCGCAGGCATAAAAGCGAAGCGTATCATTCGGATACGCCAAGCAACGATCGCGGACGTAGTCTGTAGCGTCACCCGCGCCATTTGTCTCATACACGTGCACCGACGGGTCGTCGGCAAACGTCTGCGCAATTTTTTCGCGAAGCATGTCGGCAGAATTCACCTGCCCTGCCGCGGGATTTAAAATAAAAAAGAACTGCATACAAAGTCCCCGCTCGTCATTTCCTGCGAGCTTTCCTTTTTGTCATCACTCGGTTTTCATTTGTTTATGGTACGCGTTGATCGCGACCGCACGTTGCTCGTTCGCCTTGCGAAATTCTCAATACGCGGCCGCGCTTTGTTCGCTTTTTTCCCATACTTCGGGAGAATTTCGCCTCGCGAAATTCTCGGTACGCGGCCGCACTTTGTTCGCTTTTTTCCCATACTTCGGGAGGATTTCGCCTCGCGAAATTCTCGGTACGCGGCCGCACTTTGTTCGCACCTATTATACGCCGCGTATATTATACCATATTTTTGTGAATTTGTATAGCCTTTTTTCCTTTTTGATCAAAAATTTTGAAAAAATTTATCTTCATTCACAAATTTGTCATATTAGCGGTGTATAATGAAACGGATCGATTAATGTAATGCTTCCCGGGTGTGCCGGGTGGGAAAGGACTATCGCCATGAAATTATCTCGTCGCTTCAGACTTCATACCGTCACGATACTGCTGTTGCTCGTCGCCCTGCTTTTGAGCGCCTGCTCCTCCGAAAATAAACCGATTCAGGGAACCGACTTGGAAATGACGGTGATCGGACAGTGCGAGGGATATGATATTTACTACGAAGAACTGCGTTACTTGACCTTGTCGTACCGCGACATTATGAAAAATTATTACGGAGACGACATCTGGAATGACCCGACAACCGCAGAACAATATCTGCCGGAATTAACCGAATACGTCATGAATAATTTGACCGCCAATTACGCGATTTTGGCAAAATGCGAAACGTTCGGCATTGATATTAACCACGAAGCGATTCAAGAAGCGGTGCAACAATCCATCGACGAGATTGTCGACGACCTCGGCGGCAAAAAAGAATACAAGGAAGCGCTCAAAACGCTGTACCTGACCGATCATTTGGTCCGATTTACCGTCGGTGCCGATTACTGCCAAACCGAGCTGATGTACAGCCTGCGAGATATTGACGTGATTATTTCCAAAGAATCCGATTTTTTAAGCTACGCGCAGGACGGCGGATTTTGCGCGGTATATCATATTTACATTGGGAACGATGAGGGAGAAAGCGTGGAAGAAAATCGCGCCAGAGCAGAAGAAGTGCTCGCAAAAATTCAAAACGGCACCTCGTTCGAGCAGCTGATCGGTTCGATTTACAATGAGGACGTTTATATGACCAACACGCCCTACTATTTTACCTACGGTGAATATGATCAAGCCTACGAGGACGCCGCATTCGCCTTGGAAATCGGGGAAGTCAGCGATATCGTGGAAACGGAAGACGGATTTTATATTCTCAAACGCCAGCCGCTGGATCAAGATTATCTGGTCGCCAATTTGCAGGAATTGATGCAACGATATCAGTACGCGCAAGTCGACTTGCTGGTTCGCAATTACCAAGAAACAATCGCCGTAGAGCTGAACGACTTTGGAAAATCGCTGGATTTGCTTGCCATTCAAATGGAATAAGTGAACAAACGGGACTGAGAACATGCTCAGTCCCTATTTTCAAATGTTTCGATAGCGCACGGCGCGCGCTTAACCCAGCAACAGCAAAATCATCAGCAACCAAAAAATTTCGTCGTTTTTTTCACTGTCCGCGCTATCCGCTCCGTCCGTATCACGCTCCTGCCGTTCTTTACGCGTCAGCGCCATCAAACCGAGCAGCAGCCATTCTTCATTTCCGAGATTCCAATGGCCCGGAAAAAAGCCGCCGGATCGATTTTCTTCCGACACGGCAGAAGCCGCTTCGCTGCCCGTTGCCTCCGTCTCCCCTGCCGTCTTTTCCAAATCGGGGACCATGTGCTGGTCATCGCTTGAATTTTGATTTTGATCTTGATTTTGCAACGAGGTCGGCTCTGTTTTTGCCTCTT
>CAZDOX010000002.1:0-21437 GCA_964507155.1 uncultured Lachnospiraceae bacterium | reverse complement strand
ATAAATTCCACGCTCATCTCGCCGGCGGGGATGACGTCGCCCGCGCTGACCTCGTACAATTTCGGAGTCCATGCCAGCGTGTGTTCTTCCAGCTTGTTGCGAATGATTCCCAGCGTCAATCGTGTGCCGTAGATCGGCGGATTGATCGAGCGCAGCACATACGGAATCGCGCCGATATGATCTTCGTGTCCGTGCGTTAAAAAGATCCCGCGAATACGGTCTTTGTTATTTTCCAGATACGTGATGTCGGGAATGACCAAGTCAATGCCCGGCATGTCCTCGTCGGGAAATCCCATGCCGCAATCGACGACGATTAAATCGTTGTCATATTCGATGACGGTCATGTTCTTTCCGATTTCGCTCAATCCGCCCAGCGGAATGACGCGAATTTTCCCATGCGCGCCGCGTCGTTTTCCTTTCCGCGCCGCGGTGGCGGGCAACACTTGCGCATGCTCAAAGGGCGTGGGGGAGTTGCTCAGGGCGGGATTGCTCGGAGCGGGATTGGTCGGGGCGGTCGTTTTTTTGGCAGCGGTGTTTCCTCCGCTGCGAGATGAAGACGGCTTGCGCGCGCCGGATCGTGTGGTGTTTGTCGGCGCTTTTTGCGCATTTTCCGGTTCCAGCATAGCAACCAGACCGTTGGCGCGTTGCGCGTCGATCGCGGACATGGGTTGCTTTTTCGGTGCGGACGGCTTGGTGCTGTCGGCGCGATTGGGGCGTGCGGTCGGTCGGCGCAGCGGCGTTTCGCTTGCTTCGGCGAGCAGTTCCTCTTTCACGATCGATTCTACCAAAGCCGCTTTGCCCGGTCGACGATTACTGCTGCCGCGGCGCGCTCTCGGCGCATGCGGTTTTGTACCTGCCGCGTTTTGCGGCGAGGGGGATGATTCTTTTTTTCCTTTTTCTTTTTCTTTTTCCATGTGTACATCCTTTCGTGTGATATGGTAAGCGATTGACCGAAAAAATCCGCCGTCTTGGCAGAAAATGCGGCAAACGCAGTGAGAGAAACCCCTATGTTCTCGGCAGCCGTACAGCCAAGCAAAAAACAGCGAGCAGCCGACGGCAAGCGAAGAGAAACCATGGAGTGAACTTGTTGACTGATTGAGTTCCGGCAAAGAAAGCATCGGCAGCACCAAGGCAAGGTAAGGCACGGCAAAAAGCGACAAAAAACAGCAAAAAGCCGTAAATGGCAGCAAAAAAGGGCACGCAAAACGCCCGCCATGCCGATACGCGGCACCGCCGTCGGAAACGATGGGAAACAATCGAGCATCGCACGCAGTGTTACACCCCGTCAAACGATCACAACGGGTGAAACAGCAGCCGTGAGTGGGACGGCTGTCGATCTTTGCGCGATGCTCCAAACGGACAATTCAGTCCCTTATATTATATCCGATAAAAGCCAATTTGTCAATATCTTTTCGAGCATTTGGCAAAAAGTTGCGCCGACGAGGGAGAAAATCTTGCCAAAAGCGGTGACGTTCCCGTCCTGCCCGCCCCTATCGCCACAGCGCCAAGAAGAAGACGGCGCAAATCAACGCGCCGATCAAGACGCCGAGAAAAAAGAGGATCAGCGCGCTCTTTTTCGTGATCGACGTATAGCGGCGGGCATGGCGCCGCGGCTCAAAGTTTTGATTTAAAATGCGATTGGCTTCTTCCAAAATGGAGCTCTCCTGCCCCTCTTTCGGCTCCGGCGCGTTATCTTTTAAAATAAAATACGCCGTCTCAAAATGAGAACTTCCTGCCGTACGCAGCACAACCATCCGTTTTTGTGCACCTTTTAACATGTTCACTCCTCATTCCCTTGTTTTAAAATATGTAACATCTCCTCCGATATGATTCATCTTTGCCATCTTTTCCTCATTTCAAACAAAATCAGGAAAATAACTCTGTCCGTTTGAGTGCGGCGACGATGCGCTGCGCCGCATAACCGTCCCCGAAACAATGATCGGGGTGCGCCATGGCAGCGAGCCGCTCCGGATGATCCAACAGATCGGTCAGCGCGTCGGCAACCGCCCCGCCGTCCGTTCCCACCGCGCGCAGCACCCCGGCTTCCACGCCCTCGGCACGTTCGGTGACCTTGCGCAAAACCAGCGTGGGAATACCAAGGTACACTGCTTCTTCTTGCATGCCTCCGCTGTCCGTCAACAACAGCGCGGCGTGCGCCAGCAATTGTTGCATGAGCGGCAGTTCCAACGGCTCAACCAAGTAAATCGAGGAAGATTGAGCAAAGGCTGCCGACGCGGCTTGCCTCATTTTCGGCGCAGGGTGCACCGGGAAAATAACCATGACGTCGTCCCGACCGCGAAGCGCCTTGGCAATTCCTTCAAACAAGCGGAGAAACGTCGCAGAATCGGTTTCCCGTCGGTGCGCCGTCAGCAAAACAATTCGCTTTCCCTGCCCGATCGGCAACGGCAACGTACCCGTCAGAGGACAAAGGCGGCGCAAAAGAGCGTTCGGATCGTTCGGATCGTTCGGATCGTTCGTCGCGTCGGCAAGGCACAAGCGAACGGCGTCCGTTGCGGTATTCCCTGTCAGAATGACGCGAGACGGCGACTTTCCCTCGCGCAGCAGGCAATCCGACGCCGCCGCAGTCGGGGCAAAACAAATGTCGCTGACGCTGTCAATCGCAACGCGGAAAAATTCCTCCGGGTAGGGGGAGCGCACATGGCCGGTGCGAAGTCCCGCCTCAATATGGCAGACGCGAATCCCCATCAGATAGGCGCAAAGCATGCCGGCATGCGCCGTGGCGGTATCGCCGTGAACCACCACAACGTCCGGTTTTTCGTCGTTCAAAACCGCAGGCAGCATGCCAAGCAGCTGCTGCGTCAACGTGAGCAGCGAAGAGTCGGGGCGCAAAACAGCCAAATTGCGATCCGCTCGGCAATGAAAAAAGCGCAGAACCGGCTCGACCATATCGCGGTGTTGACCGGTGTTGACGGCACGGTATGGGAGTCCCTCTTGTTGCAATGCCAAAAAAACGGGGCAAAGTTTGATCGCCTCCGGACGGGTGCCAAACAGAAACAGCAATCGCGGGAACGAACGATCGGACATAGACATTTCCTCCTTTTGCATTTTGTTGCGTGCTGCCCCATTGTATGCAAAACGCTCCGCGATTCATGAAAGCAAAAATAAATATTGCCGCAGCCGCCGCGAAGTGCTTGACAATTTCGTTCAAACGCGGTATAATATAGGCAGAGAGAAAAAAGCAAGGAGTGTTACCATGCAAACCAGTTACACCCGCGAGCAGTTGGCTTCCATCGCCAACGACATTCGCATTGACATTATCCAAGAAACACATGCTGCCAAGTCCGGGCACCCGGGCGGTTCCCTTTCCATTGCCGAAATTATCACCTATCTTTATTTTGTGCACATGAATATCGACCCGCAGCGCCCGACGTGGGACGATCGCGACCGTTTGGTTCTGTCCAAAGGACACGCGGCGCCTGCACTGTATGCGGCACTGGCAGAGCGGGGGTATTTCCCTCGTGAGGATTTGATTACGCTTCGCAAGATCGATTCTCATCTTCAAGGACATCCGAGCTTAAAGAACACGCCCGGAGTCGATATGACCACCGGATCGCTGGGGCAAGGCATTTCCGCTGCTTGCGGCATGGCGCTGGCAGCCAAAATTGCCGGAAAAGATTACCGCACCTATGCGATCGTCGGCGACGGCGAGAGCCAAGAGGGGCAGGTTTGGGAAGCGTGCATGTTCGCCGCTCATCGCAAACTGGACAATCTGTGTATCATCTTGGACTGGAACGGATTGCAAATTGACGGTGCCATCACCGACGTTATGAACCCGACGCCGTATGCCGAGAAGTTTGAGGCGTTCGGTTTCCATGTCATTTCCATCGACGCGCACGATTTCGACCAGATTGAGTCCGCGCTGCGTCAAGCCGGCGAGATAAAAGGAAAACCCACCGTCATCATCGCACGATCGGTAAAAGGCAAAGGCGTCTCCTATATGGAAAATCAGGCGTCTTGGCACGGCAATGCGCCAAACGACGAGCTTTGTGCCGTTGCGCTGGGCGAGCTGGAACACAATTCATAAATTCTCGGGGAGAATCGTATGAAAATACGGTTCTTCCCTTTTTGTTTTCACTCGTGACAAAATCACAGATTTTGGTGACATAATTCCATGGAATTTGGTTGGATCATCTGTTATCATAACAAAAAACACGTTAAGAGGTTTTAGCGTGGGAAAGGTTCAATTGATCGCGGTGACCATTGGCGAAGATGAGGGATGCGTGATCCCGTCCCGATAACCGACGGCGACGGTTAGACTAAAATTTTTTTGAGCACAGATCTTGCATTTTTTGAAAAAATGTGCTATAATAATCCTACAGTGAGTAGTCGAAAGGCGTAAGTCCAGCTTAGTGGACCTACGCCTTTTTTGTGCTGCAAACGCTGACATTTTAAAAAAGAGAGAAAAGGATTTTATGAATCAAAACAAAATGGCTGTCGAGCCGATGAAACAATTATTTTGGCACCTGGGACTGCCCATGATCATTTCCATGGTGCTGCAAGCGCTGTACAACGTGGTGGACAGCATCTTTGTCACCAATATGGAAGACATCGGGGTGCTGGCAAACCAAGCGCTGACGATTGCCTTTCCCATCCAAATTTTGATCATTGCCGTCGGCGTCGGCACCGGCGTCGGTTTGAATGCGCTCCTATCCAAAAGTTTGGGAGAAAATGATCGTGAGAGAGTCAATCAAATTGCCGGAAACGGCATTTTCCTTGCCCTGATCATTTACGCGATATTTCTGCTGTTTGGGGTATTTCTTTCCTCGTGGTTTATCGGTTTGTTCACCGACGATCCTTCCGTACTGCGCATGGGCAGCTCGTATCTGAGAATTTGCACGTGCTTTTCGCTCGGTTCCATCGGGTTTACCATTTACGAACGATTCTTGCAAGCGACCGGGAAGACGATGTTTTCCACCATCGCGCAAATTGTCGGGGCACTGACCAATATCCTGCTGGATTATGTGTTTATTTTTCCTCTCGGCATGGGGGTTGCGGGCGCTGCGTGGGCGACCGTCATCGGTCAGTTTGTTTCCTTGTTTACCGCCATGGCTTTTCACTACCTGGCCAACAAAGAAATCAGCGGGCAGGTGAAATATATTCGATTGAATCGTGTAATCATCAAACAAATTTACAAAATCGGAATTTCCGCCGCCCTCATGCAAGCGCTTTTGTCGGTGATGATGGCGGGCGTGAACGCCATTCTCGGCGGAGCAAAAGCAGACGCGACCGTGCTGGTCGGTTCGTTCGGCATTTATTATAAAATTCAGCAAATCGCGTTGTTTTCCGCCTTTGGGTTATCCAACACGATGATCACGATTTTGTCGTTCACTTACGGCATGGGGCATCGGGAACGCGCCAAGGAATGCATTCGTTGCGGAATATTCGACACGCTCGTCACCACGCTGGCAATTACGCTGATCTTTGAAATGGTCGCGCATCCGCTCTCGGCATTGTTCGCGCTGTCCGGCAGTTCCTCCGTTGTTCTGGTCGACATTTGTGCCAAGGCGACCAGAATCGCCGCGCTCGGTTATATTTTCATGGGGTTCACCGTTGCGGTTCAAGGGGTATTGCAAGCGCTCGGCTACGCAGGAAAACCGCTCATTCTTTCCCTGCTGCGCTTGGTTGTTTTTGTCTTCCCGATTTGCTATTTGTTTAGCCAATCTTCTTCCGTCCTTCAGCTGGTATGGTGGACGTTTCCCATTGCCGAGGCTTTGACGTGTATCGTAGCCTATTTCTTTTTAAAGGGGGCAATTCGAAAAAAAATCGGCTGACGGCAAGCGCCGGCTCCCCGCAATACGGCAAAGGCAAAACACTGCCCCCTCTCCCGCGGTGGGAAAGGGGGCAAACTCATAGAATCAGAACCTGTGAAAAGCGGCACAGCGTCGCCTTAATAGTCCCTATGCTGTTTCCATAT
The DNA here is from genome assembly GCA_964507155.1 of uncultured Lachnospiraceae bacterium. GTDB lineage: Bacteria > Bacillota > Clostridia > Oscillospirales > CAG-272 > SIG644. The sequence continues at coordinate 15,502 of CAZDOX010000002.1, read as the reverse complement.
ATCCAAAATCATCTGATATCGTTCGGCGGGCAGACCACGGAACGGGACGTTCGACGTCGTATAAAAATATCCGCCGCCCGGTTTTCCGTGCTTCAGTGCGTACAGAGCACTCTCGCGCACTTGCTCATCCGTTCCCGTCTGCATGAGCGCGCAGTTGACGTTCCCGCAAATGGCCACGCCGGCAGCCGATGTGATCTTTTTCACCTCGGCAATATCGACGCCCGCCATCGGATCCAGAGAATGAATGGCATGCGGACGGCAAGAAATCAGCTGATCCAAAATGGGCATGATATTCCCGTCCGTGTGCTTGATGGCATAGCCGCCCATCCGTCGAATTTCGTCAATGATGGTCGCAAGATAGGGCGTAATGTACTCGCTAAACATGCGAGGGGAGAGAAACGGGCCGGAATTGTAGCAATAATCCGCGCAAAGGATAAAGCTCTCCACCCCCGCGTCAAACATTTTTTTGTTTCGCTCCACCGCGTCGTTCATTCTTCGCCGCGCTTCCTCATGAACGGAATCCGGATCGTCGGAAATGCGATAAACAAAATCGTACATATGTTCCCCATCCGGGATTTCAAATGTTCCATCTCCGTGAAAGGTCAACAGCACGTTCCCGTGCGTCAGCCGATGGATATGTTTTGCCGTTTCCATGATGTGCTCCGGAGAAAGAAAGGCAAGCGGAATGATGGAATATTCCAGCCGGTCGTACACCTGAACCATAAAATTTGCATTTTCTTCCAGCTTGTAGTCGATCTCCTTTTGCGACAGTCCTTGCAACTGGTGCTCATACAGAAAATCATGACCAAACATCAGCGGAGCCAGCTGATATTCCAGTTCAAACGTGGGAACGCGGTCGGGGATTCGGCACTCCAGTGCGGCGATTGCCCGTTCGCGGTGCGTCATGGTCTTTGGCATGCGCTCCCCCTCCTTATTCCTCGATCACTTCCGCTTTTTCAATCACAATCGGCGTTCTCGGCACGTCGGAAAAATATCCGTACCGTCCGGTTTTGGTGTTGGCAATTTGATCCAGCACATCATAACCGTCGATCAACTTGCCGAATCCCGCATACTGCGCGTCCAAGTGCGGCGCGTCGGCATGCATAATAAAAAATTGCGAAGAAGCGCTGTTCGGGTCCGACGTGCGCGCCATAGACAACACGCCGCGCGTGTGCTTCAACGTATTTTGTGCAAATCCGTTTGCACTAAACTCGCCCGGAATGGCTTCGGCTTCTTTTTCTTCAAAAGACGCGGTATATCCTCCGCCCTGAATCATAAAACCGGCAATGACGCGGTGAAAAATCAACCCCGTGAAAAAGTCGGATTGAATCAATGACAGAAAATGACGCACCGTCTGCGGCGCCATATCCGGGTAGAGTTCGGCACGCATGGTGCCCAAATCGCGAATTGTAAAACAAATGATTGGGTTTTTCATCTTAATCTCCGTTCCGCCGCCATAGGCGGCACATATTGCTCATGAAATTCACCGATGTCGCTTTGCGACAAAAACGGGCAGGGTCCCGTTTTAGGTGAATTTGTGCGTGAAACAAGTGATCTTTGCCTTTTTGGAGCATGGAACTTTCACGCGAATCTCCATTTCTTTTTGATTCTTTTTGTCGGTTTGGATTACCGATTGTCTTTCGTATTTTCGTCATCCGCATAGGCAAGAGCGAACAGTTCTCTGGCTCGCGCCTCCTGCCCCGTCAGATACAGCGCCGCGAACAAGCACTCCATGCCGGTTGCCGCTCGGTATTGAGCGACCGTTGCGCGCTTGGGCACATTGGCGTGGAGATTGTTTCGACCGCGACGGTAAATCGCCGCTTCCTCCTCTCGCAAATGCGGCAACAGCCGTTCCATTGCCGCCGCCTGCTGCGGCGCGGTCACGTAATCGCGCGCGGCAACATTCAAATGCGCCGCCGTGGATAAGCCTTGTCGCACCAGCCGCTCGCGTACCATCAACTCCAGCACGCTGTCTCCCAAGTATGCCAGCGCCGCGTTGGACAATTCCTTTAACGTAACATCTTGGCTCATGCCGTAACTTCCTCCGCCGCGTCATTTCCTCCGGACGGCTGCTCTGTCTGTGTCTTTGCCTCTAATTCTTTCGGTGCCGCGTTGCTCTCGTTTTCGTTTTCACGTCCGACTTCCGCTTCGACTTTCGCTTCCGCTGCGGGTTCAGACTCCGTTTCCGCTTGCTTTGCGGCTTTTTTCTGTGCTTTCGCCGCTTTGGCCGCTTTTTTCTGAGCCTTTGTCGCTTTGGCGTCTTTTTCCGATACGGTCTTCTCCTCCGGATCCGGATAGCGATCGATCAGCATCGCTTGCGCCATGCAGCGAAAATAATCCGACAGCGTGCACACTTCCAAAAGTGCCTTAAAATATCCCTCGTCGGTATCCATATCGTAGCCATGCTGCGCTATGATCGCATCCAATGCGTCGATGCACAAGCTGCGGTCATCGGCTTTCGCGTCGAGAAATTGGTCGTAATTCTCCGGCAGCGGCAGTTTTTTCTCATAAAGATCATTCAGCACACGTTTGATTTCCGTCATGGACAGCGTGTTTTTCATCGTGTACACCAGCAACATTTGCACAATATGCTCTTTATTGTATTTTCTCCCCTTGACCGGCATGATCAACCCGTCCTTGGAATAGTTGTTGATCATCGTTTTGGTCAGTTGCCGCTCGGAAAAATGCGCGGCGCCTTGTTGTTGCGCCCCGGCGAACAAATTCAAAATTTGATCCAAATACAAATCAATGGATGGGATTTCCCTACCGGGCAAATCGGTATCTCTGACCGCCTCCGCAAGCAGGGCGCGAAGCGAATCGTTCATGCAAATTCCCCCTCCTTTTTTATTCTCATGCCCATTCCTTTTATTCTAAAAAGCGGGATGCCCGTAACAAGCATCCCGCAGTGTCTCAAACCATCACGGTTTGGTAACCACTTCTTCGTTCTTATTCCCGATGGTAATTCGATTATACAGCGCCAATCGACCGCCCTGATGGCTGTAAGACGTGCCGTTATAGCGCATCGAGTTGATGACCGTCATGGAACCGCTTTCCATCACCAGCTGAGCGGAGCCGATGTTGTCGGAGCCGATATTCACAGCCAGCGTATTCTCCGAATTACGGTTCACCACCATGCTGGCACAACCGTAAATGAACGTGTTGTAAATCTGCTGATCGGTAGCGCCGTCCACGATGATGTACATATTGTCCTTACGCGTAATGGGGTCAAACAGCTGATTCCAAATCTGCGACTCATCCGTCGACCAGTTCACCAGCCCGGACGCGCCCGTACGGTAAATAACCGTTCCGTTTTGCAAGCAACCGGAAATCACGCCGCCCTTGCCGCCAACGATAAACGTATTGTAGTAGCAGCAGGTGGAGACTTTCTTGATCAAGTGATTATCGCAGTTGCGGAAATCCACGCCGTAAGCGGCAGCGGAAATGCAGCAGTTCACCATGTATACGTTGCTTGCCGTGCCGCGCACCGCATAAGTCGTGTTCAAATTATCGGAGAGAGGACCGTTCTCGGGATAGATGATCTCAATTCCGTTCAATCCGGCGCCGTCGCCCGCCAAGGTAATAAACGCCTGATCCTCCGCTTTGCTGTCATCGTCGTCGCCATAGTAGCACTTGAAGATGGTACCGGCACTCAGCGAGCTTTGATCGCGGGTCGCCACCGACGTAGCTCCGCGCAACTCGACGCCGGCAGGAACGGTCAGCGGCTTCTCCAGACGATATTGACCGGCGGGAACGTACACGACACCGCCCGTTTTGCCCGCTTCATCCAGCAGTGCCTGAATGGCAGCGCTGGCGTCTTCCTTGCTGCTGATCTTATCCAGCACCCACAGCGCGGCGTTCGGCTTTTGATAAGAAGTTTTGTAGTTGACGTCAAACGCAGACAAATCGACGTTCGCATCTGTCGTCCAAATTTCGCCTTCCAGCGTGCCCGTGGTCTTAACGCCGCACAACTTCACCATACCGCTCGTTTCATTATAAATGCCGTTTTCGATGGTGCTGCGTGCGATCACCATGCCCCAGCGAGGATCCAAATCATGCACGACCAAACCTTGACCGCAGTTCAAAATTTCCGTGTCGTACAACGAACCTGCAAACTGAATCCGCTTTCCTTGAACAATTTCAATACCGATTTTGCAGCCGTCCACTTTCAACGACTCAAATTCCGTCCATTCCAAGTCGCCCAGCTTCAAACCAACCGCGTTGGCTTTCACATAGGTGGCGATTTCGTCGCCGGTCGGCAGCGTCGCGCGGTGCAATTTGCTCAACGCCTCGGACGTCAGCGCGTCCTGCCAGTACGAGGGACTGATGACCACATCCTGCCATGTTCCGACATCCGCTTGGTTGTAGACTTCCGTTCCGCAATACAAGAACGTTCCCTTGAAATTCTCTACCGTCAACTGTTCATGAGCGCCGGACGGCGTGCAGCATGCGCCAATACCGCGGTAGCCGTTAATGACGGTCACGTTCTTCACGGTCGAGAGCATGTAGCTGGTGCCCTGCCCCGTGGTGTAGAAAGTAAACGGATAGGGCTGCACATCGGTCAGCGATTGATTCGGGTAGTACACCGTCAAACCGACGACACCGCCGGAGCCGCCGAGCATAAACGTACCGCTCGTCACCGCTTTTCCCGCCGCATACTCGGCTTTGCTTTCTTGCCACACGCTGATGATGGTTCCGTATTCGTTGCCCTCGTCCGGATCTTGCCAATCGCCGCGCAGGGTAACAAACGCGGGAACGGTGATACTTCCGGAAATGACGTAAACGCCCTTGGGCAGCCAAACCGTGCCGCCGCCTGCTTTGGAAACATCATTCAGTGCTTTTTGGATACCGGCGGTACTGTCTGCCATACCGGTCGGGTCAACGGCATAACCGTCGCGAACGACATCTACGTCCGCGATGACCATATCATCCGTCGGATATACTGTGGTAATGAGTGGCGGGTTCATATTTCCGGTAGATTTATCCTCCAGTTTGATATCGGTGGGGTCGGGGGTATAAGTTTGCGTGATGCTCAACGTTTCGGAAATCACCGCACCGTCCGCCAAGTATGTATCGATGAAAACCTGCGCGGCAAGAGCGGTCGCTTTTTCGGTATCGCCGACAATGACAATCTTATTGCCCACCACGCGAATCGCCCAAGAATATTCGTCCAGCGACGCTTTCACCTCTTGGCTCTCCGGGCGGTTGGTCGAACCGACGCAAATTTCATACAAAGCGGCGATTTTTTCATCGGTCAGCTCCGTATCTCGTCTGTCGCGATAGTCGGTCTGAATGTCAACCGTCGTCCCCAGCTTAACCTGTAGCGCGTCGCGAATACTGACCGCCGCTTTTACTTCCGGGCTGGAAGACGTCGCATAATCGTCACGCAGCACGACATAGCGGCAGGAACCGTCCTCCTCCGTCAAGGAAAACGGGACCGAGGTCGGATCGTCGGGCGTCTCATCTTCAATCGGTTTGTCCGGATCATCATCCGGCACGTTCGGTCGGTCATCGTCGGTACATCCGACAAACAACACGGCAAGGCAAAGCAGCAGCGCCACCGCCATCATACGAATTTGTTTCATAAAATGCTCCGTTCCGCCGCCGTAAGGCGGCAAATCATATTTCACAATTGATGGATTTTGATTCTTTTCACTTAACTTTTACTTCACGATCAGCGTTTCTTCCCGACGCTCGTTGATTCCCAAGCGAGAATACAGCCGCACCGTCGTACCGTCGGTATATTCGCAAGACACGCCGTTATAGCGGAGAATGTTAATTCCGGTAAAGGATCCACCCTCAAGCAGCAGCTGCGGCGAGTTGTCTCCGATGTTATCGGCGCCGATGTTGACCGCCAAGGTATTTTTGCTGTCGATCTGATGAATCAAATTCCGCACGCCGTAAGCAAAGCAGTTGAAAATTACTTCATCTTCCGTATGATCTACCACGATGGTCGCGTTGTATACCCGCGCCACATGGTTGTTGCTGGCGTATCCCTCCGTGCTCGGATAGGTGATGCTCAAGCCGTGACGATCCATAACGGTACAATTGTGCAACATTCCGGTCACACAGCCGCCCTTGCCGCCCACGCGAATGTCGTTGATAAAGCAGAACGTGGTCAATTTTTTAATCAAATGATGGTCACAATCGGAGAAATCCACGCCACGTCCTGCCGCCATGATTTCGCAGTTGACCATGTATACGTTCTCTCCCGTGCCGCGCACGATATAAGCCGTCTCGCGCGTTGCGCCGTTGTTGTCCCAGCACTGGAAGCGCACGCCGTTGATTCCGGATGTCGGCGCAAGAGTTACGGCAGCCACATCATCTTCGTCCCCGCCCTGACCGTAAACCACGCGGATCATGGTGCCGATGCTCAGGCCGATTTGCTCACGCTGCGGCAGCGAGGAACAGCCGCGCAGCTCGACGCCGGACGGCACACGGATCGGTTGTTCCAGCTTATATGTTCCCGCAGGCAAGTACACCACGCCGCCCGTTTTTCCGGCTTCGTCCAGCAGCGCTTGCAACGCTTCGGAAACATCTTGCTTGCCGGTTTTGTCCAACGTCGCGTCCGTATACAAAATTTCCGCCGGCTTTTGATAGGTAACGCCGGTATCAATGTGATATTCGGTCAGGTTATCGTCATCCACCAGTACCGTGCCTTTGATGCCGCCCTTCGCGGTCGTCCCGGCTGTTTTGATGACACCGCCGTTTGCCTGATTCACAATGGCATATTGGCTGCCCACCAGATAGCTGTTGGAAATATGCATGCCCCAACGAGCGTCCAGATCGTCTACCTGCAGCGCAACGTCCGTGTCCAGTACGACCGTATCGTAGAAGCTGCCGGCGAAACTGATTCTCAAACCGTCGACAATACGAATTCCGTATTGGCAATCCGTCACCGTCACGTGAATAAATTCCGTCCATTCCAAATCACCGATGGTAAATCCGGACGCATGGGCACGCGTGTAAGCGCGCAAAGCCGTCTCATCAGGGACAGCGTATCCCATCGCCTTGGCAAACGGCGCCCAATAGATCGGTCTGACCACAATGTTGGTGCAGGTTCCGACGTCGGAGGAGTTGGTCAGGTACAGACCGATCGACAAGCACGTTGCCTTGAAATTTTCCACCGTCAGCTGCTCGTGGCTGACCGAACGGTTGGTGCGAATTCCCTCATATCCGTTGATCACCGTCACGTTCTTCACGGTAGACGCCATAAAGCTTTGCTGAGAACCCTCACGGACAAAAAACGTTGCCGGGTAAGGCTGCGGATTGTCAATCGATTGCTCCGGATAGTAAACGGTAAGTCCCAAGACTCCGGCGGATCCGCCAAGAATAAACAATCCCTCCTCGGTGGATTCTTTGCTCTTTACGCAAGCCAAAATGATCGTCCCGTACTCGTTCCCCTCGTCAGGGTCTTGCCAATCACCGCGCAAACAAACAAACGAAGGCACGGTAATATTTTTCGTAATTTTATACTGTCCCGCCGGCAAGAAAACGGTGCCGCCGCCGTTCTTTTTGCAGTCGTTCAGCGCTTGCTGAATGGCAGTTGTGCTGTCGTTGATTCCGGTGGGGTCCACGTCATAATCATCTTCCGACAAATACACATCCGCGACAACAACGTCCTCGGTGGTGTATTCGGTGTTCACAATAATCGGGCCGTTGGCGGTACTTTGCGCCGTATAAGCCTCTGTTTTGGTCACATTCAACATTTTGGGAATCGTCACCTCTTTATCTTCCAAATATGTGACAATGAAATATTTCACCGCCATCACCGTATGTCGGTCATCCACGCCGACAATGACCAGTTTTCGGTTTACCACACGGATGGCGTATTGATCCTCGCCAAGCTCTTCCAATACCTGCGCGCTCTCGGGGCGATTCGTCTCACCGACAAGCACTTCGTATTGCGCGGCCATTTCGTCCGCGTCGGGATCGGCGGACCAGTCATCGGTAATATCCCAATCCGACACACCGTAGTAGTTCATCAAGCTCACGCGCAGTTTCGTTGCGGCGGCGGTCACTTTTTTGTCCCCGTCCTCCGGGCGAACCACGGCGTAAAGTCCCGCCGTTCCGTTCTCGTCCAACAAAGACAAAGCGTCTTGCGGCACGGGCGGATCATCGTCCGGGTCGTCGGGTTGCGTCGGATCCGTGCAACCCACGAGACCGCCAAGCGTCAAAGCGGCGCAAAGCAGCAATAGCATCATTTTCCAGCGATTTCTTTTTTGCATGATGGAATCATCCTTTCGAGCGTGATCGTAGCGCATCGCACCGCGACAGCAGGCACCGATCGTATTGTCACCATTATACACTAAAAAAAAAGGAAAGTCAAGGGAAAAATCGTACATCTTGAATTTTGTTTTCATTTTTCCGTCTTTTCCGTCTTTTCCGTCTTTTCCCTCTAAAGTCCGCGCCGCCCGCCCGAAAGCCGGGGATCGTTTTATTTCGATTTTAAAAAGGGCGTGCGAAAAACCTCTTTCGGGAAGCTTTCTTCACGCCCTTTGGAACAAAAACAGATATTTTATTTCTGAATTTCTTGGCTCGGGCAAGGAAGCGGCACCACATCGACGCTCGCTCTGGTGATCCATTTTCCGCCGGTAAAATCGGGAATCGCTTGCGGCGCGCCGCCTTGCGCGATGGAACGTTCCGACAAAGCGGTAACGCTCATCCATGCCGCGGCGTCGTACACGTCAATGGGCATGTCGCGCCCCTCTCGCAGCGCGGAGAAAAATTCAACAAACTCCAAATAATCCATTCCGCCGTGCCCGAGTTTCAACTGCTCGTCCGTAACGTTGCGCCAAATATCGGGCAAATACGCCTCGTAATCGTTCGCATTGTCCTGATAACGACCGCAGAGCAGCGCGCCTTTCGCTGCGGCGTGGATATTGTGCTCGTCTTCCAGCAAAATCAGGTTGTTCTCTTGCTGGCAAAGACCTTTGGTGCCGCGGATGGTAAATTCTCGCGAATAATACTTCGGCAGCGAGGTGTCCAGCGTCAACGTGATGGTCTCCCCGCCGGCGCAGGTGATGATCGTGGAAACCACGTCGCCTTGCGCGAAATGCCGCCCCGCAAGGGAGGGATCCGGATTTTTATCGGTTTTTGAAAACGCGGTCAAACCGGCCGCTTTGGACGCAACGGATACCAGCGACACCATGCGATTGCCGCGATTGATGTTCAGCAAACGGGCGATCGGTCCCAGCTCGTGCGTCGGATAATTTTCGCTGTTTCGGCGCAGATAATTGTCCAGCCGATAGTGGCGGCGCACCGAGCCGCCCAAGATTTCATTGCGCAAATCATGGCTGTAGGCGCCGTGGCAATGAACGATCTCCCCCAGTTTGCCCGCGCGGCACAGCGAGGTGGCAAGCAGCTCAAAACGGTCGAAGCAGCAGTTTTCCATAAACATCATCGGCGTTTTTGTCTCTTCGGCTGCGCGAATCAGCGCATAACATTCTTCCAAATCATAAGCGCCGCCGACTTCCATGGCGGTCGCCTTGCCGGCGTGCAGTGCATCGATGGTCATTCGAATGTGCTCGTCCCACGGGGTGGCGATCACCACGGCGTCGATTTGATCCATAGCAAGGACTTCCCGATAATTTTGCGTTCCGATCGGGGTATTGCCTCTCAGATTTTTCTGTTTTTCGACCGCGCGAGATACCCGATCCTCATAGCGATCGCAAACGGCTGTCACAAGAACATCCGGAATAGCGGACAGCGTGTCCAGCAGCATGCTGCCGCGCCCGCCGCAGCCGATCATCCCGACGGAAATCGTGTCGTTTTTCAGAGAAAATTTTGTCGTCATAATTGTGACCTTTCCTTTCCATTGATTTATAGCTTGTCGCTTGTCCACTCAAACATTATGTCGCGTCCGCGCTACCATCCGGCGGTTCGCGACCGAACCATACTCGCTTTTATTATGCATCGCGTAAGTCAATTCCACATTTTCTATCCTACGGGAGAATTTCGCGTCGCGAAATTCTCAAAACGCGACCGCACTTTGTTCGCTCCTATTTTCTATTCTACGGGAGAATTTCGCATTGCGAAATTCTCAAAACGCGACCGCACTTTGTTCGCTTTTATTTTCTATTCTACGGGAGAATTTCGCGTCGCGAAATTCTCAAAACGCGACCGCACTTTGTTCGCTCTTGTTATACGTCGCGTATTACGTCGCGTATATGATACCACAGATCCACCAAAAAGTCAATCGTTTTTTTCACTCTCGTAAACTTACGCAAAATTTTCAAAAGTGGTTGACTTTTTTCGCGCGCAGTAGTATAATACCCATGTTTGCTCAAGCGGCGCTCACCGTTGCCGCCGGTGCATGTCAGAAAGGAATTTGAATCATGCCGTTCAGAAAGTCTTACGCCGATACCAATACGCACAAATCTTCTCACTCATATCGCCACGTTCCGGCAGTCAGAAAAGATCAGGATCTGACGCAAGGTCCGCTGTTTACCCGGATGTTGCTTTTCATTTTGCCCCTGATGGTGACAAACCTGCTGCAAGTGTTTTACAACGCCGCGGATATGATTGTGGTCTCCCTTTCCTCCGAACCGGACGCCGTCGCCGCCATCGGAACAACGGGCGCTTTCGTCAATCTGATCGTCAACGTGTTTATCGGCTTTGCCACGGGAGCTAACGTCATGGTTGCTCGCCACCTCGGCTCTCAAAACGAGGAGCGTACCGCCCGCACCACCCACACAGCACTCACCATGAGCGTCATTTTCGGTCTGGGATGTTCCGCGGTCGGCTTGTTTATCTCCCGCCCGGTGCTGATTCTGATGGGAACGCAGGGCAAACTGCTCGATCTTGCAACCACATATACGATTATTTACTTTATCGGCGTTCCGTTTATCTCTATGACCAACTACCTGATCGCCATTTTCCGTGCAAAAGGAGATACGCGCACCCCGTTGTACATTCTTTCCGCGTCCGGTTTGGTCAACGTGCTGCTCAATCTGTTCTTTGTCATGGTAGTCGATCTGTCGGTGGAGGGCGTGGCGATTGCCACCGTGATGGCCAATGCCGTATCGGCGCTGCTGTTGCTTCTCAAACTCTCCCGCGACCAAACCGCCTGCCGCTTTTCGTGGAAGAAACTGTGTCTGGATAAAAAAGCCTTTCACGATATTCTCTACGTCGGCTTGCCCGCAGGGATTCACGGGTCGCTGATCTCTTTGGCAAATCTGATCATTCAATCCGCGATTTTGCAGGTCAACAACGCGCTGTACCCGCCGGACAGCTTATTCTCCCCCGTGGTAAAAGGAAATGCCGCCGCCGCTAACTTGGAAGGATTCATCTACACCGCGCAAAGTTCCGTCTATCAAGCGGCGATCACCTTTACCAGCCAGCATGTGGGCGCAAAAAAACTGCAACGCATCAAAAAAATCATGGGATGGAGCTACCTGCTCGGCTTCACGGTAACGCTCATTGTGTCCTTGTCGTTGTTTTTGCTGCGTACTCCCCTGCTTTCCCTCTACGGCGTTCGCCCCGGTGCGGCGGACTCGTTGGAGCAAGGGGCATACCTTGCCGCCGTCACGCGTATGTGCTTTACGTTTTTGCCGTACGTTTTGGTTTCGTTCCGAGACGTCGGCTGCGGAATTTTGCGCGGGCAAGGCAGGGCGATTACCGCCACTTTGATTTCTCTGGTCGGAGAGTGCGTGTTCCGCATTTTCTGGGTACTTACCATCTTCCAAGCCGTCCAATCGCTGGCGTCCATTTACATCTGCCTGCCGATTTCTTGGGGATTGACCGGATTGTGTTCTTTCGGCTTTGGTTTGCGGACATTGAAGAAAATGATCGCCAAACAAAAACAAGAACAAGCGCAGGAAGCGGCGCAAGATCAACAAAAGAAAACACCGGCGATGGTTTGATATCATCTCCCGCAGAATAGGCATATGGGAAAACAAGATTTACGAACTGATTAACAAAAAACGACTGATATTCTACATAAAAGAGATACTCACAAAATATTCAAAAAAGCCTTTAGTCTGTTGAAAAAGCCACTCGAACGGAGACACTTCGTAAAGAAGAAAAGCAGAGTATCAACGCCAATGTCATTTAGGCAAAACGGTATAAGTTTAGATAAGGGTGATTTTAAGTTTACATTCTATTTCCAACCAAACAGCGATTTCATAATGAGTCGGAAAGTTAATATCGCCAATGAGTCGCTTGAACTATTGACAGAAATATTGTATAATAGAAACATCAAAGAAGGGGGGACCCAATTATGTCAATTGGAAAAAACATTGCTGATTTCAGAAAGCGTAAGGGATTCACGCAAGAGAAATTGGGACAGCGGCTTGGTGTAACCAATCAAGCAGTATCAAAATGGGAATCGGAAACCTCTATGCCTGATGTAATGATGCTTCCTCGAATTGCAAATGCTCTTGATGTTACCTTGAATGATCTGTTTGCGGAAAAGACAGCCCAACCTACACAGACAGAATCCCACGTTTTAGATATGGACGCTGTTCACAACTTTCCGAAAGATGCACAAGCTATGATTATTGATTCTCTGTGTCGTAAAACCAATTTGATAAACGGAAATATTTGGGATTTTCTGAAAACGGAACAGAATCCATCCACGAAAATGTACAATCATGTTCAGCGGGATAACACATTGTGCTGTTTGTCCGACACCGCGGGAGCCGCATTTGTTTCCGATACTCTTACCATGATTGATTCCGGCATGGCTCCGCCTGATATCGGTTCCATATTTGAAAAGCCGGAAATATCATCCGGTATGAAGAAACTGTCAGATTCCAATGTAAGACAAGTGCTTTCCCATATCTGCAATGAATATTTTCAGCGCTCAGCGCCATTTGATTATAAAGATCCCGAATATTTTGTTATTAATATCAATCCAAATGAAATATCTCATTCGGTTGGACTTCCTATAGATGATGTATTGGAAACCTTAGATAAATTGATTACTCTGCACATCGTAGAACTGGAAACGAATAATGGTACACATTATCTGCTTCATAAAGTCAAGGCTATTGAAGCAGCGGTAACTTTTCGATTGGTTGAACGACTCATTCATAATGAAGTTGGCATGGGATGCGGTGAGTTTTTAACGCTAAGTTAATTTTGAAATTTTTGAACGGCTATCAGCCTCGCCTCGTGCGGGGCTTTTCGTATTTAAATTAAAATCGAGCCAGCGCATCTTTGTTTCATTTACAGAGAAAAAAGACACCTCGATTGTTTTAGTCAACTGAAGAATCTGTCGTGTTAGACTTATCTAAACTTGCACCGCCTTATCTAACTGACATGGGTATCAACGATCTGTTTTTTCTGTTTATACTGTTTATACTGTCCGAAAATAAAACAATAAGGATTTTGGTATCAAAATCCGATGCTCGCTATTCGTATGGACACAAATCAATGAAAAAAACGACTTGGAACTCATTCCTTTCGGATGGTGTTCCAAGTCAATATTTTTTATTATCATTCAGTAATCGGCGTGTTTTAAGATAATAGTAAATCACTATACCTGCCAAAATAATACAGAACGACATAATCATTATTTTGATAATCTGCATAGTGTTTTCTCTTGTGAATATGACTTAACTACTCTTCCTTACGGAGAGTACTCCAAAGAGTGGCTTTTTTCGATAGGTAATATATTCGGCGTAACATTTGTGCGAACGAAATGCGGTCGCAAATTGAAAATTTCGGAACCCCCTTTACTTCGCCGTCGGCTTTGTTCCGAGGGTCCCAATCGCAGTGTTTGACGGACGATATTTCTGTTCCGTCTTATTCTGTCTTATTCTGTCTTATTCCGTCTTATTGTCTTATCATTTGTTGTCTGATTGTTTTATCGCTTCCTGCTTTATTACTCCATTTTTAATTGCCGCTTGTTGCTTTCCGCATACCAATCCACGTCGTTGACCAGTGCGGGCAGGACGCGGAAAGAAAAACGAAACGCTTTTTCACTCAAGCGATACGGTTCGAACAGTTTCGGTCCGCAGGAATTAGAGCCGATGCCCGCGTGACGATAGTCAATATGGACCACGGTCTGCGCAAGCGGTTCCAACTCATAATCATGCGCGGCTTTCGTCAACTGCATCGTCGTGTAATGCGAGCAGTTAAAGCTAAACGGCTTTTCGCCGCAGCGAACAACGCCCAACCCATGCCCGTACCATTGCGCGACAAACATCCAGCGCGTATCCGCGTGCGCCATATTCTCTTGCGGACGAACATAGTGCTCAAAATGATCGCTCACTTTGGTTCGATACTCGCCCAGCGTGGACGCGCGGCGCTTATCTATATAGGATTCCTCCGGTCCACGTCCGAAATACTCCAGGCGCTCACTTCCCTGCGGCAAGGAAAATTCCACGCCGAAACGAGGAAGCTCAATCGCCTTTTCCGATACGCGGACGTCAAAATCCACACAAACACCGTCTTTGGCATAAATGGTATAGGTTGCCGTCATATGCAGCACCGGTTCGTAAACCGCCGCGCCCAGCGACAGATCCGCCACGATGATCACCGCATCTTGCCGCACGTCATGAATGCGGCAATCGTAGCACCGCACACGGCAGCGGTCATAATGAAACTGTTCCCACGTCACGCGGATTTTCCGATCGTTATCGGTCGGCGCACGCCAGATGGTCGGCGTAATCGGCGATGACAACAGTTCCTCGCCGCGATCGATGATGGAAGTAATCAAGCCGGTGGTCCGATCTACGGTCACCGTACCGCCCTCGGTCGCGATGATCCACGCGTTGCGGCTTTCTCTGTAAGACAGCGTTCCGCCGCCCAGCGCGCACGGGGCAAAAAAGTCTTGCTCCATCTGCTCTTTTCCCACAGAATACCCGGCAGGCGCCCATGCCGTTGCCCCCGCTTGCACGGCCTCTACCGTGAACGTGTAGCACCCGGCAGCATGATCCGGAATCCGACAATCCGTTGGGTAAGTCACCGTACTCTCGCACGGTTGCGACGGCGTCAACAAACGTCCCGACGCCACGATTTTCCCGTCTCGCTCCATACGATAATAGAAGTCCAGATCGGAGAAATCCGTAAATTTGCGCAAATTGGTCAACGTGAAGCTACCGTCTTTGGCGTTCCATGCTTCCACGCGGAACGGTTTGATGACTTGTTTGTATTCCAGTAGTCCCATGTGCGGACGACGATCCGGGTATACCAACCCGTCGACGCAAAAGCACCCGTCATGAGGATAATCGCCGAAGTCTCCGCCGTAGGTATAATGCGGATCGGTTTCGATGTGATCGCCGGTTGCCACGGAGTGATCGATAAATTCCCATACGCAGCCGCCCCAGAAGCGATCGTCGGCATAGATCTTGTTCCAATAATCCTGCAAGCAGCCGGGACCGTTGCCCATGGCGTGAGAATATTCACAAAGGAAAAACGGCTTGGGATTTTCCTTGCGCCCCAGGTATAAGTCCACCTCTTGCAGCGTCGAATACATGCGGCTGTCCACATCGGTGTAATCGGCAGTCGATTGGGCGCGCTCTGCCGGATCATCGCTGCTCAAATGCTGGACACAGCG
>CAZDOX010000001.1:0-22637 GCA_964507155.1 uncultured Lachnospiraceae bacterium | reverse complement strand
TTATCCCATTGGATGAACTGACAAAACAATGATAAAGGCAAAAGGAAACGGCGTGACTTTCGTCACGCCGCCCCTTGAAAACTACAAAGTTTTCTGCTTTTTTCAAAATAACTGTTTTACGAACCCCGCCCTAAGGTGGGGCGTGCTTTTTGATGTTTATAAAAGATCTTTGAAAGCTCAAGTTTAAGTTCAAACTCAACATAGAGATCCCTCCCATATAAGAACGGCGGTAAGAATAAAGTATAGCGCAAGCTTTGCTCAAGGTTAGGATATCCAATGTATATTTGCCATAAAAATATTGAAAAAATATTGACAAGGCGCAACCGCTATGGTATAATGAAATTACCAAATAAAATCTCATTAAGTCATTAAATATAGATAAAGTTATATCACACGAAATGGGTCATGCCTTATACATGATACACCCATATGAAGATGGTTTCGGCGGAAATGCCGAGAACAAGGGAAAATTAGGCAATCAGTATATCCTTTCAATCATGAATCAGAATGCATTAGAGAGCAATGATTTTGTAGCCCTATCGCCCACCGTATTTGATATTATTAATTTCAGAAACAAATGGAACGGAGGAGTATCATGAGAAGAATAAGAAGAATTTTAAGTATCATTCTGATGACCGGATTGCTGTTTTGCTCCTGCTCCACAACGCCTGCAAATTATGGGACGGAGGCTTTAACAGAAAAACAAATTGCGTCCAAACAAACGAAAGCCATGCAAAAAGGTCACGCTTACATTCATGATGGCAAAAAGCTGCATGATTTGATGGAAATGAAGTATGTATCGCCGGGGGTTATTGATGATTATGAGATTCCCGAGACAGCAGAAATTTTAGCCGGGGTGTTGGATGACCCCAATGCGTTTATCATTACATTTATGGTGGAGGGATATACGGAGCAAACAAAAATAGAGAACCCGAATTTACTGGATTTTACCGGTTACGATCTATGTACACCACTTAAAGTGGACAAAATCCATTATCTGGGTGAGAATGTTACCTTAAACGAGGGTGATGTATATATGTTTTCTCATTGCGGGGCATGGGTATTGGAGCAAGATGGTGAAATGGTATATTCCATTCGGCAAAGAAGATATCGAATATTCAGCGCATTCAAATACGATTGCCAATATGTTATGCTTGGCTACTATTTTGCATCATCGGACGTTTTATGGATCAGCAATGACCTTGGCTGGAATGAAATTTGCAGCGACGAGGAAGCGCAGAGCTTCTGGGAACAATACCCGAAAATGGCGGCGGGACATGTCACCAGCGCCGACCAATTGTTTGAGCCGGGGTTCCGGGAATAAGGGAGGTTATCATGAAACAAGAATCAATTCGCTCAAAGAAAAGTCTGTTTTTGATGATTGCCACGCTTGTCCTTGCGCTGCTGTTGGTTATGCAAGTTCTGATCACGGCGTGGTTGTTTCCGGATCCTGTTCGATTGATAGATGAACATCCATATATTAGCGATTCGGAAGTACAGAGAGCGGCGGATACACTGGAAAGAATATTTGTTGCACGTTCTTTGCGCGCACGGTTGTTGTTGCTCAAGGTTAGCTATAGAGCGGGAAGCAAAGGTGAGGAATCGTATTTGAAATATCATCCGGAGCTTGATAAAAAGGACGTGATTTATTTTCAATGTACCGTCTTTTCGCCCTATGGTGACGGAGCATACGGATGGGACGTAATCATGGTACGGGATTCCAAAGGCAAATGGTGTATTGCAACAGAAGGAACATCCATATGATGATCCCGCCCGCACATGTATCATGACGCAAAGCAATCTGACCGATGGTCATTGCAGTGATTGTATTTCCATCATAAATAGCCATTTGGCTGATCATCATGGAGGGTGAATAAAGATGAAAAAGATGAAAAAATGAAAAAGAAAAAATATTTCATATTTCTGTCGTTTCTCATGTTGTCTGTGATTATGCTCCATTCGTGCTCGCTGCTTCCCACGTCCGATATCGACGAAGACCCCATTGGCATCCCGCCGCGCGTTTATTTTCAGTCATGGGATGACCTACAAACAGCCGTGAGTATGACAGATACCGATCAATTGATTGCGTATCTGCGAGATCATTCCTCCGGTGCTGCCGATATTTCCGATCCATCCAATATAGCTCGTTTTCGCGATTTTATCCAAGATGTCCATATTGTTGCGCCAAAACAAATCGCGGATGTGGAGTTGATAGATTCGTATTATACGTTGGATCGAGATCAATTTTCTTTTGATTATCGGTGTGGTAATTTGCTGTATCGCTTCAGCTGTCAACTTATTGGTCAAGAAATGATATATAGCAGCAACGAATTATATCAATCGTATATGAAAGAGGAACACGCCAAGGCTTCGTGCGTGTCCGCTTCTGTTGACGAGATTTCGTTCCGGTTATATTGGAATGATGAATATCATTGGTATTCGGGCGGCTTTATACATGAGTCCTATGAGTGTTCCGTTTGTGTTGCAAGAAATGATGATCGCTCTCTCGGAACGCCGGATATTGCGCAAAGCTGGGATTTTGAACTGCTTGATCTTTTGACTTTGTCGGAATTTTCCTAATGCTCTCGGCGTCCACGACATCTATTTTTTGAGAATGAAATGGGGGAACTAAGATGAAGAGAATGCTTTGTACTATTTTTAGCATCATATTATGTGCGATGTCATTGACATCCTGCACTGAGCCGGAGGAAGTTCCTTTGGTTATTGTAGGAAATGAAGACCCCCCGATTACCTTGGGAAAAGAAAATTCCTATGTGATCTATGTGAAAGGAAAACCCATCGAGGCGTACGACTTACGACAAGTAACTGATAAGGGCGAGGAGTGGGGAGAGCCGGATGATTCGGAATATCACAATCCCAAGGTGACCCCGCTTTCGGTCTTGGAAAAAATGACGGCAGATCAAAAAGGAGCTGTTTTACGGATCAAAGTCAATCGCCTATATCAGAACGAGGTGTTTGAAGAAGGAGTTTCGGGCGATAAATTTTATTGTTATGCAGAAGTTACGGTAGAGGCCGTATATGCTAACTTTTCCGATAAGGAGATTAAGGTCGGAGATACCTTTTCTACCAAACAGCATCATACCGTCATTCAGCCTCGTGATGGCGAGGCATATTTGGTTAACTATATCGGCAGCCAGCCGCTGCGTCCCGGATTTTCATATATCTATTTTGCCAGGGAAGCTTATGAACCTCGTGTAGAAGGAGAAATGCAATCTATCAAAGCTTGGATGGCAGATGTGGGCGTTTTTGAATTGTCCTCCAAGGAAAGCAGAGAATCTTTTTCATTGGCGTGGAAAGATCAGTTTTGGGGATATCTTTCCCCGCTTGCCACCGAGGTGTTCCAAAAATATGCACCGTCGATTTTGGAATGACATCGTTGCTCCCCCGCAGCATATCTCTGCGGGGGGCGGGGATTGCCTTAGGGTAAACATTTAGTCGATTCATTGCGACATCATCGTCATGCGAATGGCAGATCGTTGAGGGAGGTTTACAATTAATGGATAAAAGTGACTTTCTGATGCGCTTAAAGCAAGAAGGCATATCCGAAAACCTCGTGGATATCGACAACAAAATGATCGAAGATCGATATTCACTGCGCTATGACGGGGTGCGGTGGCTGACTTTTCGCCGTGAGCGCGGGCAGGAGTATGAAGTTATGGGTTATCCGTCGGAAAACGATGCGCTGGATGCATTATTTCAACGGCTGCGCTCTCTCTACGGCAGACCGCCGCATTCTCCTTATGCATTCCCCGGATCGTTGTGGTGCTCCGAGGAGCCGAAAATCTGCTTTCGTGTTCCGAAGCAACTGAGCGAGAGCAATATCCATGAAATATGCGGAGAGTTATGGCGGGACGGCAGTAAAACACCCGTCCGGATCTCGCTGTTTTATAGCATGAATGTTACCATGTCGCAGCGAGAAATGGACGGAGGGCGTTATTTGCACGCCAAAAGTGAAATGCGCGGAGAACAATTTGTGCTGAATGTCGACGCGAAAACAGATACCTTTTTCAACGGAACATGTCCGACGATCCTATTTGGGAGAATGAGGACTATTCATGAAAAAATCAATAAGACGGGAGGTGAGTCCGATGGGCAGGGAAGAGGCAATAACGGAAGAAACGCAGAGTGACAAAAACAAGCAGCCGGGTAGAGTGATTCCTACCCGAGCAAACGAAAAGGAAACATGCTTATGACAAAAAAATCAAGCAAGACATCAAAGTTTGTCGCGTTGATGATGTCGTTGATCTTGCTGGTGACGATGGGTCCTATTTCTGCCTATGCCGAGACGGGCGCAAATGTCACGCAAGGGACACTTTCCGATCCGGAAATTACGGAAATTACGGGCGACATGGCAGCGGCAGAAAACGCCGCGGTGCTGACGGATACCGATGTGCCGGAGTTTATCGCCGTGAGCGATCTGGTCACGCGCGGAACCGTTCGCCGCGTCTACGAGGAAGAGACGGATCTGAGCACCATCCTCTTTGAAAACAACGACGGCACGCGCACGCTGTATCTGTACGGCGTTCCCGTCAAGTACGTCGCGCCCGACGGCACGACGCGAGATAAGAGCACGGCAATTTCGACACTATCCGGGTTGCAGACCCTTTGGAACGGCACGGCGCTGACCTTAGACGCGGCAACCATGTCGGCGCAGGACGTCACGATCGGTCGCCTGGATCTTGGCACGGCTGCCGACGCGTTGTCGCTGATGAACGATCGCATGTCGGCTGCCTACGGCAACACGCTAAATCTCTCCGACATGGCGTACGCAACGCTGGACAGCGACATTCGCTCGCTCTATCCCACAGCGGTGAGCGACGGCGTCGTGCTGAACTACGGCGACTATTCCATCCGCACCATTCCGATTGCCGAAAACTCACCGGTGCTGCCCGGCGCGGCAAACGTTGCGGAGTGCGCCTCGCTGACCGATGACGAGGTTCGCACTCGCGTGCGCTACGGCAACGCGTTCGGTCTTGGCACCATCTTGCAGTACACGCCCACCACCATGGGGGTTAAAGAGGAAATTATTTTGACGTCCCATGTGGGCAAGAACAGCTTTTTGTTCCGCGTTGAGACGGGCGGTTTGACGATCGAAGAAGCGGACGGTCGGTATTTCTTCGTGGATCCCGAAACGCAGCGCGTGATTGCGCAACTGGGCGAAATTATTGCTTATGACAGCAACGGTCAGATCGCGCGCGGTGCGATCTCCGTGCAGAGCGTGATCGCGGGGCAGCGCTATAACGTCACGATCTCCGTCGGCTCGGAGTTTCTTGCCGGCGCCACTTACCCCGTGTCGATCGACCCGACGACGACCATCGGCGAGCTCAATTATTACGGCACTTTGATCGAAGATAATGCGGTTTACAGTGATGCCGGCGCGTGGAACTACACTTTTGAAGCATTTCATTATGTGGGCGCCGTGGATTATACTCCCGCCGGTGAATCGTATGCGGGGCAGGCACTGTATCGATTCCCCGCATTGTACAATGCAAGTCTGTGCACCGATTACTGCAACTTGCCGTCTGCCTCCATTCATTCTTTTGTGCTGCATTTGAAGACGGGGTTGGTGGACTCCGACACGACTTTGTATGTCAATCCGTACGTCCCCTCATGGCAGAGCAGCACGAGAATCTGTGACGCGTCGTATTATAATTACATCGATATTTCTCGGTATAATATTGCTGTTCCGAATGTCCCGAGCTCGGGGAATTTTCAGGTGGATATTACGGATATAGTCCGCGAATGGTCCGATGTGTACCATCAGGTGAGCGATTATACGCTGGCGAATTGGTCGTCCGGAATTGCCATTCGCAACGCGGATCCCACGAAGCTTTGTATTCTGACCGCGATAGAAGAAAGTAGCGAAGTCTATGCGACGCTGGATTATTCCCCGTACGGCGGGACGTGCTACTTGAACAGCGCGTCCACCCGCACATTTCTTGGGGGAGCCGACGGCTCGTCGGGAGATTCGGTTTTCTTGGAAAGCGGGGTCATGGCAAACATCGGCGACGACGTTGCATGGACGTTTCAGTATGTGGGCAACAGCCGATTTTACATTCAATCGACCGCACAACCCTCGTTGTATATCGGCAGCACCGGTAGGCTGACGACCACGGCATTTGCGTGGACGATGACGATCGCTTCAGGCGGCGGGGTCCATATTTACAGAATTGATTCGGACACCGGCGCGATCCTATACCTCGGCGTCAATTCCTCGGGGAATATTGTCGCCTCGCGCAACCTCTCGGGGGATCAGATTAAGTGGAGAAAAGTCCCGACGGGGGATTATCGTGAACTCTCCTTATTTACCGCAGGCGACTTGTCGTTGGCTCTGGGTGAATGTGATGATGTGGACATCAGCCTATCATCTTCTGCCCATTGGGTTTCCGCGAATGATTTCTATATTGAAACCGATTCTGCTGTCTTGGACACGTGCGGAACAACAGTATTTACCTATCAGCCCGGAACGGCGCAGGCTGTTGTAACGCATCTCCCGACCGGATTGAGTGATACAATTACAATTTCTTCCCAAAACTCTTACAGCAGTACACATGACGATTGCCCGTATGTTGATGAAATCATTAACGTCGACAACACATTGAATGCTTTGAGTGTTGTTGGCAATAACGCATCGGCATTAAGCGGAGCAACATGGGTATCCACCAATACGGATGTTGCAACGGTAAACTCTTACGGAGTAGTTACCGGCGTAGATAGTGGTTTCTCGTATATTTTGGCATATATCGAGGATGGTGAAATATTTGCGTTTTTCCGCATTAGGGTCAGAACCGAAGATGATGTGTTGTTGGAGAGCATTTCTACCGAACACGTATATTACGTATATTACACGCTGAGTCAATTGCAGTACTATGCCATGTTGGTCGATGAAGCGGATGTGCAGGATTTGCATGGTACAGTATTTGAAATTAAACTGGACATATATCGTTTTGTGCGTAACCGGAGATATGTGGATTTTAGTGATTTTAGAAGCGAATACTTTGAGGAATTTGGCGTATCGATTACCAATGATGACGTCAAAGTATTGGTTTCCGAATATGAGTGTGCGCTCTCGGGATTATATACACCGTTAAATGTATGTAAACAATATATAGGTGTATTTAATCATTTCAAGGAACTGATTGAATTTTATGGGTTCAGCATTGCTTGTCAAATCGACAATGTAAATGTTGCCGGATATCGTGAGGTTTCGTCTGCGGAAGCTGATGTGAGCGCAGCATATCAAAGGCATGAATCTTTAACTTCTGCCGCGCGTCAAGCGCAAATGAACGGTAAATACGAGCCAGACACCTTTATGACGAAAATACTTAAGCGAGGAGACAAAGTATATCGGTTGTGCAACAGCAGTACAGACTTAGCACAAGGTGCTTGGTACACCAACTATGATGGACCTGCAAGTGTAAATTTTGATTACACTGCGACATGTAACGGTTTGCAAGTCGATGATTGGGGGAGATATAAGTTAGCAGAGTATGTAGTGACGAATGATATTTATGTAGCATACGGAACCACTGCGGCGAATGGGAATTATGGATCCGGTGGCTTTACCCAGTTCTTTATACCATCCTATTAGTCGGATTTAGCGTTTACCGGGACAGTCATTGACTTAATTCATTAAATGGAGGATATATATTTATGATTGAGATTGTTGATTTCGAACGTGGCACCGTACAATTGGAAGATTTTAAGGTGAAGAAATCCACCCGGAAGAAACAGATTGTGGCTCGAAGTGATTGGAGGTTAGCTGCGGATGTCAAGACCGGATACACACACTATACCTATACGGGTGATTTGATGAACACGGAATTGTACGCGATTAACCTTATTTTTAATGGCGAACTATTGGCATCGATTGAACTATGGCCCAGAACAGCACATTGCATGTATCAGCACGTAACATATGTGAGGGGAGGAGAGTCGAATTTTTCCCTTTTCTATAAACACATGGATATATTGGGAGAAGAAGTCGGCTCATGGCTGCTTGAAAAGCAAGGTGCATATGGACGAAAATATTCTTGGGGCAGAGCGGTATTTCGTAATGAAACCGATCTACATTATATCATATCTGTTGTTATGAATTTTCGATTCTATTACCAAGGCCCGGATTTTACATTTGAGTAACCCTATCTCCCACTGTATTTGATATTATTAATTTCAGAAACAAATGGAACGGAGGAGTATCATGAGAAGAATAAGAAGAATTTTAAGTATCATTCTGATGACCGGATTGCTGTTTTGCTCCTGCTCCACAACGCCTGCAAATTATGGGACGGAGGCTTTAACAGAAAAACAAATTGCGTCCAAACAAACGAAAGCCATGCAAAAAGGTCACGCTTACATTCATGATGGCAAAAAGCTGCATGATTTGATGGAACTGCAATTCGTACATTGTGGGATAGATATTGATCCGGCAACGTGGCCGAGTTTTCAAGAAAAATTGGCAGAGGTTCAAAATCGATCTTGTGCATTTATCATTACATTTACGGTGGTCGGATATACGGAACAATTTCAATTGACGGAAGAAGATTCCCGAGATCCCTACTGTGACTATGACACATATACCAATCTGAGAGTAGATGAAATTCATTACATGGGCAATGAAGTATCGTTGACAGAAGGTGAGACTTACTGCTTCTGTCATAGAGGCGCGTGGGTAACTAGGGTGGGAACGGAGTATAAATATAGTTTGTACCCAAAGGCTACCGATAAATATGGTGTATTTCGTTACGGTCATCAATACATTATGAGTGGAATTTATAACGCGGAGAACAATAGATTGTATGTAAATGTCAACTTAGCGTGGAATGAAATTTGCAGCGACGAGGAAGCGCAGAGCTTCTGGGAACAATACCCGAAAATGGCGGCGGGATATGTCACCAGCGCCGATCAACTGTTTGAACCCGGGTTCCGGGAATAAGAAAATTGAATCCCACCCTCCGCAGCGCACAACATGCCCCCGGTCAAGCAGATCGGGGGCTTATCATTATAGTTATGTCGATTTCTTTTTTTGTTTTTTTCTTTACTTTTCTTTTCGGTAAGGATTTGGCGGTTCGGCGTCAATCTCGCAGCGATTTATGGCTTGCTCTCACGGTTGCGATGCATCAAATAGGCGCGCAGCAAAGTCCCGCCAAGCGTCAACATCAGCACAATTCCGAGCGCAACCAGCCAAATCAACCAAAATACCACATAGCACAATCCGGCAAAAAACGAGCTGTGAGGCTCCAGTGCACCAAGGTCAATCGTCTGACCCACGCCGGCTTCCAACGCTTGCCACGCAGCTGCCGTGAGGAGATATGCTATCGCAAAGCGAAGACCGCGCGCAAGACGCTCCGCCCCCAACAGCGCGCGATGGTTCAGATAGGCAAATCCCGCGATTTGCACACCAAGCAAAATTAAGGATAAAATCAGTCCCGCGTCGCCGTAACCCAAATAGGTGAGAATGCCAAGGCTCGCCCACGTTGTTACGTGCGCCAAACATGCGAAACCGATCCCCATTCCGATCGGTCTATTCTTTATCATTACGCTCATTCCTCTCGTGTTGGATTGTAAAAGTATCGGTCAAACGAATCGATAAAATCTCGGCACGCCGCCCTCGTACGGCAGGGAAATTTCCCCTTCAATCAAAGGCAAAAGATAACGACAGCAAGCGTCGGTGACTTGGTTTCCGTCCGCGTGAATATACTTGTCGTCGACATGACGCACCAAGTTGGCAATCTCGCCTACGGGTTTGTGCTCGATCTCGGTGCGATAAGGCTGCTCGGACACGCGCCGAATGGTCATCATTTCACCGCTGACCCCTTGCGCCGCTGCCATGACCGCGCCCTCGCCGGTGCGCAGCGCCTCGTCAATATCCGTCGCACTGAGCAAATGCGCGCCGCAGCGTTGCGGCAAATTCAGCTCGATGGAGCGCACTTTACAGCCGATTTTCTCTCGTACCACCTGTTCCAATGTCTTTCCCGCGCCGCCCAGTTGTACATGACCGAACGCATCCGGACCGGTGCCGGACGCAGCGCCGACCGGCGTGCCGTCGGATAGCCGTATGCCCTCGGAAACGGCGATCACCACGTTGGGGTGGCGCTGCAGCGCCGCGCGCACATCCCGCAGGAAACATTCAATCGAAAAATTTCTCTCGGGAAGATAAACGTAATCCGGTCCAATGCCGTCGGACAATCGACCGATGGCGGATGCGGCGGTCAACCACCCGGCGTCTCGCCCCATAATCTCCACGATGGTGACGGCGGGGATGGTATAAACCGCGCAATCGAAGATAATCTCGCGCGTCACCGTAGCAATCCACTTTGCCGCCGAGCCGAATCCTGGCGTATGATCGGTGCCCATCAAATCGTTATCGATGGTTTTGGGAATCCCGATCAGCCGCATCGGATAGCCGACTTTCTGCGTGTAGATCGATAATTTGGCCACCGTATCCATCGAATCGTTGCCGCCGATATAGAAGAACGTGTGAATATTTTTTTGCCGAAACATGCGAATGATTTGCTCGTAAGTTTCTTGACCGTCCGGGTCCTCCGGGTTCGGCAATTTATGCCGGCACGACCCAAGGGCGGCGGCGGGGGTGTGCGCTAGCAACGTCAAATCGTCTTCGCAAAGCGCGCCCGACGCATCGGTAAATGCCGCAGAAAGATCGATCAGGCGATCCGAGAGCACACCGTCGATTCCGTTGCGCATGCCGTACAAGCGGGCATCGGTGAAGCGGAACATCCCGCGAATGACTCCTGCCAGCGTCGCATTGATCGCGGCGGTAGGTCCGCCGGATTGCCCGACAACGGCGTTGCCGAGAATGGATGGAATGGACATAAACAAACTCCTTTTTAATAAAATGTCGCCACTTCGGGATCCGGGCATTGTCCCGCTTCCCATGATTTTGCGTACAAAACCGGTCCTTTTTTGCTGTACAGCTTGTGAGATTCCACGCAAACGCGCGCGGTGACCTGCAGCCAGTCTCTCGTTTTGAACGGAACCGTCTCCGGGAAAATACAGACAACTCCGTTGTACGCGATGTCCTCGGCGCAGCACGTCATCACGTGCCGTCCGATGACGATGGTATTTTTGTTCAGAGAGCGATCTCTGCCCACCATGCCCAAAAAACGCAGCGTTTTTCCCTCATAATCTGCCATATTTTCCGCCAAATCGCGATAGAAAATGGCGTAATCCTTGGGATCGATCTCGACCACCTCCGCGTTCATATCGTAGGGAAGCGGGTCTTCGATTTCGTCGTATTCCACGTGACCGTCCGGGTAGTCGTAGGTGATGTTGCAACGGCGATTGACGCCGCGAATCACCTTGTGGACGGTTTCTTTGTCGATATCGTTTGGCGTGCGGTTGAGAACCACCATCTCGGCGCCGGTCAGTTTGTCCACCATCAGCTGCCGCATATTGGTGTTGTAGGTCAAAAACGTGGCGGCGTCCGCAAACATCATTTCTTGAAATACCGCCCAATTTTGAGGCATGGCGCGATAAAATTCTTCAATCATCCACATGCCGTTGTACTCGACGATGATGCGTGCGGTGCGGTGCTTTTGACAAAGGGAAAGCAGGTAAGCTTCCGTCATCTGTTCGGGGTCTTCGATGGTCTCCAGATAGACGTTGTCGGCGGCGAAAGCCGTCGGATCCAGCTCGTCGACGCCTTCTTCGCACTGGATGACCAGCGTCCGCTCACCGGTATTAAATCGACGGTCCGAAAGGGATTCTTGAATGATGTGTGTTTTTCCCCCCTCAAGAAAACCGGTGAACAAATAAATCGGGATGTCTTTTTGTGCCATGTGTCCGTGCTCCTTTACGCTCAAACCTCAAACAAGGCGGCAATTTCCGATCGGTTCAGGTGGGAACCGATGACGCACAGCCGCCCCGTGACGTCTGCGCTGCCGTGGCGAATGTCAATCTCGCCGGGGATATAATCAAAATGCAGCCAGCTGCCGTCTTCGTCGGCGACAATTCCTTTGGCGCGCAAAATCGTGCCGTAGCGATCGGGTTGTTCTTCCATGGTTTCCAGCGCCGTGCGAATGATCGCTTCCGTAAATTTCTTCGGCGTTTCCGCGCCCCAGCTGGAAAAGACGTCGTCGGCGTGGTGATGGTGATGGTGTTCATGTTCATGCTCATGCTCGTCGTCATCGTCGTGATGATGATGGCAGCAGCAATCGGGGTCGTCACACTCGTCACCGTCGTGGTGATGGTGATGGTGTTCATGTTCGTGCGCATGCTCGTCGTCATCGTCGTGATGATGGCAGCAGCAGTCGGGGTCGTCACATTCATCACCGTCGTGGTGATGGTGATGGTGTTCATGCTCATGCTCGTCGTCATCGTCGTGATGATGGCAGCAGCAGTTGGGGTCGTCACACTCGTCACCGCCGTGGTGATGGTGATGATGCTCGTGTTCATGCTCCGCTTCGGTGCTCTCGCGCAGACGAATCAATTCTTGCTCGATGGTGTCGGTTCGTTCCATTGCCGTGCGCAGACGGGCGCCGTCCAGTTCCTCCCAAGGCGTGGTCACGATGACCGCGGTCGGATTCTTTTCCCGCAGCATGGCAACGCAGGCGGCGATTTTATCCTCGCTCATTTCCTGCGTATGGCTTAAAACGATACAGCCGGCGTTGGACACCTGATCGTTGAAAAATTCGCCGAAATTTTTCATATACATTTTCGCTTTTTTTGCGTCGACCACCGTCGTGAATCCGCCAAGCTCCGCGCCGGCGGTATCGGCGCCTTGAACGGCACGAATTACGTCGGACAATTTTCCCACGCCGGACGGTTCGATCAAAATACGGTCCGGGTGAAACCGGTCAATCACGCGCGAGAGCGCCGTGCGGAAATCCCCCACCAGCGAACAGCAAATGCAACCGGAATTCATCTCCGTAATTTCGATGCCGGCTTCCCGCAAAAAGCCGCCGTCAATGCCGATTTGACCGAATTCATTTTCAATCAGCACCAGTTTTTCGTCGCGATATGCCTCGCGGAGCAGTTTCCGAATCAGCGTCGTCTTTCCCGCGCCGAGAAATCCGGAAAAAATGTCAATTTTTGTCATAAAAATCAGATCCTTTCTTACTGTGGAATTTTCCATCTCTATTGTACGCCTTTTTTGCCGAAAAGTCAACGGGTACGGAAAAATTTATGCTTCGCAAGCGGCGGGGCGCGATAAAATTCCCTTTAATACGTCCGCCGGGAATTTCAAATGGCGGTCATAGGTATAAATTCCGTTGACTTCCTGCTCGACGTCGGTCAATTGCGTGTAACATAAGCCGCCGATCATGGGATGATCCAGCAGGACGTCGGTCAACGCGCGGAAGCGTTGCAGCAGCTCGTCTATGGTTTTGGGCGCTTCCCCATATCCCCAGCCTTGTTGATCCGGCGCCCAGCGAATGCCGCCGTATTCGCTGACAAAGGTCGGTTTTCCTTGGTAATCTCCGTGGATGAGTACGTCCTCTCCCGCCAGCATGGGGGCGAAAAACGCGCGGAACGTTTCGGGGTTTTGATCGTAATTGTGAATGTCCACGATGTCGCTCACCCCGCGCACATGCTGCCAGCCGGAAGTTTCAATGAACAGACGGGTCGGATCCACGGCGCGCGTCATCGCGGCGAGCATGCGCACCAGCTCGGGATCTTGCCGACAATCCGTTTCGTTCAGAGGACACCAACCGATAATCGCCGGGTGGTTGAAATCTCGTTGGACAATTTCCAGCCAATCGGGCAAAATGGCGCGAAAAGCCGTCGGCGCGGCAATATCCATGCCCCAGTTGCCGTGTTCGCCCCAGACCATGTAGCCGGCGCGGTCACATTCGTAAAGAAACCGCGGCTCAAATACCTTTTGGTGCAATCGCGCGCCGGTAAAACCGACCGCCATGGCGCGATCAATGTCCGCGCGCAGGTCTTCGTCGGTCGGAGCGGTCCAGATTCCGTCGGGATAAAATCCTTGATCCAGCACCGTCCGCTGAAAAACGGGCTTTTCGTTGAGATGCAAAATTCCGTTATGGCAAGACACGGAACGCATGCCGAAATAACTTTGAACCGAATCGTCCTCGTCATTTTCGTCGCGTTCGTTGCCGCCGTCCCGCTGCAATGTCAAACGTAAGTCGTACAGCCTGCCGCAGCCGATTTCCCACATGTGCAATTCGCGAAGCGGGAGAGTCAAAAATGCGCTGTCCCCCTCCACAATCGTTTCGCCCTCGCCCACGGTGCGTCCCTCGTAGAACGCCGTTGCCCGCAGGAGGTGCCCGTTTGCATGGTGCGTGGTCAATTGCAAGGTGACGGTTTGATCGGCAAGGTGCGGATAAACTTTCATGGATGCGAGATAGGCAGCCGGGACGCACTCCAGCCAAACGGTTTGCCAAATGCCGGTCGTGCGGGTATAGTGACAGCCGTGGGAGGCGTAGCTGATCGATTGTTTTCCGCCGCATTGTGTGCCGTCGCGCAATCGATCGGTGGCGCAGATGATGATCGTTTGCGTCTCACTCTCGTCCAGCGCGTCGCTGATGTCAAAAGAAAAGGAATTCATGCCGCCGATGTGCGTGCCGACGCTTTGCCCGTTGACGTACACTTCGGTGTGGTAATCGCAGGCGCCGATATGAAGAATCACGCGCTTCCCGTTGACGCGCCAATCGGCGGGGACGGAACAAGTGCGACGGTACCAGACCGCGTCGCAGAAATCTTTATGCTCCAAGCCGGACAAGCGGCTCTCGCGGCAAAACGGAACCACAATCCGCTGCGAAAACGATGAGGCGGTGGGCAGCCCGCGCTCTCTGCCGGTTCTGCCGAAATCTTCTTCAAATTCCCATGTTCCGTTCAGATTGATCCACGCGTCGCGGACAAAATCCGGGCGCGGATAAGCGGGGCGGGGAATGGGCGGGGTGGGATGGGACATGACAAAAATCTCCTTTGTTTACTGGTTTCACATGATCTGCGACCGTCGCCTACCATACAATTTATATTATAGCGGAAATCGGTCGAAAAGGCAAGAGCTTTTCTGAAGTTTTTTCCGCTTTTCCATGCCAGAGCGTCGGCTATTCGAACACGGACGCCAAAATCGCCGACAAACGTCAGGCGCCGCGCGAAAGTGTCCGATGCGTCGGACTTTAGATTTTATCACGCAAATTTCACATAAAAAACAAAACGAAAAAGAGAAAGGTTGCCGATGTTCACCTTTTGTTAACATATTTGTGCTATACTATATTCTGTATATGTGCGCTATGGCGGATCAATCGCGCGGAGAGGCCGTCGCACAAAAAAGGACGAAAATAGAGAAAGGATCCTTTTCAACATGATCAAAATTGAGCATTTGGTGAAAAACTATGGGACGAACTGTGCGGTCGATGACGTCAGCTTTGAGGTCGGCGACGGCGAAATCGTCGGATTCCTCGGGCCGAACGGCGCAGGAAAATCGACAACCATGAACATTCTCACCGGTTATCTTTCTTCCACGGCGGGCAGAGCAACCATTTCCGGCATTGATATTCTTTCCGATCCGCTCGGTGCCAAAAAATTGATCGGATATCTTCCGGAACAGCCGCCCTTGTATCTGGACATGACGGTCGAGGAGTACCTGAATTTCAATTACGAACTCAAAGGCTGCTCCCTGGATCGCCAAAAACATCTGGCGGAAATTTGCGACGTGGTGCGCATCAAAGACGTTTATCACCGCGTCATTCGCAATTTGTCCAAGGGATATCGCCAGCGCGTCGGAATTGCCCAAGCGCTGATCGGTAATCCGAAAGTCATTATTTTCGACGAACCGACCGTCGGCTTGGATCCCAAACAGATTATCGAAATTCGCAACTTGATTCGTAACTTGGGACGCGAGCATACCGTCATTCTTTCCACCCACATTCTGCAAGAGGTGCAGGCGGTTTGCGACCGAATTATCATCATCAACAAAGGAAAAATCGTTGCCGACGAGCGCACCGAAAATATCTCTCGCGTGGTGGAAAACAACCGTCGCTTCAACGCGAAAATTTGCGGACCGCAACGAGAAATTCTCGCCATGCTGCGCGCCAAACCCGGCATCGTTTATGCGGAAGTGCTGGCGGAGCGCGACGGAGACGCGTATACCTACACCATTGAAAGCGATTACGGCGTCGATATTCGCAAAAATCTGTTCTACACCCTGGCGGAGAAAGGCTGGGCGCTGATCGGCTTGGAAGCGCTCGGAATGAGCTTGGAAGATATCTTCATCACCGTGGTGGACAAAACCGATTCCTCCAAATCGGTTCGTGACGCGGACAAGCGTCGCAGCGCGCGGCAAAAGACGCGATTGGAAACCACCCTTGCCTCCGACATGGTCGGCGAGGCGGAAAAACGCCGCAAAGAAGCGGAAGACGACATTGTTGAAGACGACGATTGATTCTCGGCACCGGTTTTGCTGCCATCCATTAAAAAATTCCGAAAGGAGAGCCGTTGACTCGGCTGTATCATTTCATGTTAGCCATTTATAAAAAAGAAATGCGTTCCTATTTCATTAACCCGATCGGTTATGTTTATATGGGAATCTTCCTGGTTTTCTCCGCGCTGCTCGCTTGCTATACCACGCTCATCTCGGAGAGCTACAGCACAGCGAAATATTTTACCTATATGATTTTTGCGTTCATCATTCTCATTCCGCTTTTGACCATGCGGTTGTTCGCGGAGGAGAGAAAGTTGCGGACCGAACAGCTGCTGCTGACCGCGCCGGTGACCATCACCGGAATGGTCTTGGGTAAATATTTGGCCGCTTTGACCATGTATGTCGGCTCGGTGCTGATTTCTTGCGTCAACTTTATTCCGATTTACGTCATCGCCGCTGCCGAGCGCGCCGGAGAACAATCCACCGTCGTGCACATCGGTCCCGTTACCGCGCAGTTGGTCGGCAGTTTGCTTGCGCTCATTTTGCTTGGCGCGGCATTTATCGCCATCGGTACCTTTATTTCCTCGCTGACCGAAAACCAGCTTTCCGCTGCCGTCATTACCATCGGGGTTTTGTGCGCCATGGTTCTTCTGAATATGGTCAACAACATCACCGATTCGGACGGACAGCAGATCATTTCCTCTTACGCCGTTCGCAGCGTCATCAACTGGTTTTCCGTTCTGTCTCGCTATTATAATTTCAGCTACGGTATTTTCGATTTTGCCGCGCTGCTGTATTATTCCTCCCTTGCCTTTGTGTTCCTCTTCCTGACCGTCCGCGTCTATGAGAAAAGACGCTGGGGTTAATTCAAAGGTCAAGTAAAAGCAAAATTCGTGCTATCAAAAAGCAGCCGTCGTGCCAAGCACGGCGGATTGAAGGAAAGGGAACTACCATATGAACTATCAAGTCCTGCACAGCCGCCGTGCCAAGTACGGCGGACTGACGGTATCACTGACCGTGGTGCTGATCGCCGCGGTGGTTCTGCTCAACGCGATGTTTTACACGTTGGCGCGGCACTATTCGTGGTATATCGATATGACCGCCGAAAAAATATATTCGGTGTCCGAGGATTGCAAAACGCTGGTCGGGCAGATGATTGATCAAGAGAACGACCGCCGCGCCGACGCCGGCTTGGAACCTTTGCAGATCGAGCTGCTGTTTGCCTCGGAAAAATCACAAGTCTTGGAAGGCGCTACCACCTCGTATATGTACAATACAGCCAACGAGCTGGCGTTAGCTTTCCCGGATACCATCTCCGTGAATTTCTTTGATTGCTGGGTGGATAAAAAGCTGGCGGATCGCCTGGGCGTGACCGCCTCCACCGACATGGTCATCCGCGTGATGGACGGTGAGAGTCGCGCGTTTACGCACCGTGAATTTTTCATCTTTTCGGCGCAAGATTCCGAAACGCCGATCGGTTACGGCGGGGATCGTTGTTTTGCCGCCGGCATCAAATACGTGCTCAATACCGATCGTCCGACCGCGTACTTTACGCTCAATCACGATGAGATTTATTACGACAGCGAATTGCTGCTGACCATGCGTGACGCCGGCTATAACGTCGGAACGCTGGACCTCTATTTCAACGACATCCCGGACAATTGCGAACTTTTGGTGATTTTTAATCCCAATGCCGATCTGATCGTCGCGGACGGGGTTTCGGAACGGGACGAAGTGGCTAAGCTGGACGCCTTTTTGGCGCGCGGCGGCTCGCTGCTGGTTTTCTTGGAATCCGACACGCCGGTGTTGACCAACTTGGAAACTTTGCTTGCCGATTGGGGCGTCAGTGTGTTGAGAACGCATGATGAACTCACCGATCGCGACTATAACTGCATGGTGAAAGACGATTCCGCCGCGCTGACGTCGGACGGATTTACCATTCTCGGCGAGTATGTTACCGATTCGCCGGCTGCCGACACCACGGCTGTTCTGCGAGAGAGAAATTACGTCCCCGGCATTGTCTTCCGTGACGCGACCACCCTCGCCGTTCCCGAAACGTACAGCCAGACGGGAACGAACAGCTACCAAAGCGGCGATAAAGTTCGCTCTGACTTGTTCGTGGCATCCTCCTCGGCGGTTGCTTTTGCCAACGGTTCCACCGTTAAAACCGATCTTTCTTCGCTTCCGTTGCTGACGCTGACCGAGGATCAATCCACCGGCG
This sequence comes from uncultured Lachnospiraceae bacterium, assembly GCA_964507155.1. GTDB lineage: Bacteria > Bacillota > Clostridia > Oscillospirales > CAG-272 > SIG644. The sequence goes on along the minus strand of CAZDOX010000001.1, from coordinate 4,050 downwards.
GGCAACTTGCCGTCGTTTCTTCGGTTGAGTTCGCGATGGAAGACTACACTCAGTCGATCGTCTTCGGCAACAGCGATATGTTGCTGTGCTTGGCGGAGCGTCTGGGCTCGGCAGAGCCTTTAATCGGTCTGAAATACAAACCGTTCACCACCGATCAAATTTCTTTGATCACCACGGCGCAAATGCGCAATTGGACGTTGGCACTGACCATTACCCCGGCGGTTTTGGTTGTCGCTGTCGCCACCATCATACTGGTAAGGAGAAAATACGCATGAGAAATACCCATGATCCCGAGCGCCGCCGATCCAAACTGGCGCGCAGATCCACCTCGCTGGCGCTGACCGCCGGTGTGATCGTCGCGGTTCTGCTGCTCAACGTGCTCTTCTCCACGCTCGCCGGCAGCGGACTTTGGTTTATTGATTTGACCACCTACGCGCGCACCAAAACCGTAACCAATGCGGACGGAGAGCGCGTCAAAGTTCCCGAATACTATGAATTGTATACGCTGACCGAGGGCGCGATTGAACTGCTGGACACCTCGTTTGCCGACGTGATCGCAGAACGCGCGCAAAAAGGAGAAGATGAGGTCAAGGTCGAACTGATCTTCTGCGACGACCCGGATAATTTGATGTCGACCACCGCGTCTCGCTACGTCTATCTGACGGCGCTGAGTCTGCAAAAGCAATTTCCCAATATCATCAGCGTGCGCTGCATCGACGTGTACAAAAATCCGTCGGCGGTGCAAAAGTATAAGACCAATTCGTTTGCCACCGTTTACCCGTCCAACATTATCGTCTCCAGCGGTAGCGAATATCGTCGCTTGTCGCTGAACACCTTCTTTACGTTTTCCGATTCCACGTCCACCGAGCCGTGGGCCTATAACGGAGAGAAAACGTTCTGCTCCGCGATTTTGGCTGTCATTAAGGCGGAGGCGCCCGTGGCATGCTTGATCACCAACCACGGCGAGAGCGGCTATTCCGACGCGTTTCTTTCTTTGCTGGACGACGCAGGTTATGAGGTAGTCACCGATTTCGATTTGCTGCATGATGACATCCCCGAGGATTGCCGCCTGCTGGTATGCGTTGCGCCGACTTCCGACTTCGCCGGCTATTTGGAAGTCTCCGCCGGGAGCGCGGAACGGTCCGAAATTGCCAAATTGGACGCATTTTTGGACGATGAAAATTCCTTGATGGTGTTTTTCAACGCCGACACGCCCGTTCTGCCAAACTTTGAAGAATATTTGGAAAAATGGGGCATTGCCATCTGTCGGGAAACCGACGCGGCGGGAGACAGCATCAATCACCTGCTCAAAGATACGGAATCCGGATTGACCGCAGACGGATTGACCATCGTTGCCGACTACGTCACCACGGGACTGGCCGCTACCGTTCTGTCGGATCTTCAAGCGCTGGCTTACCCCTCCAAAATGGTGTTCCGCAACGCAACTGCGCTGCGCTACTCGGATTTTTATAAGGAAACGTACGTGGTCGAGGACGAATCCTCCGGAATTACCGAATCGTTTACCTACGCGTCCTACGGACAAGACGGCACGTGGCGTTCCGCTTACGATTTGTTCTTGGCGTCCTCTACCACACAAAGTTATGTGGGAGACACGCTTCTTCCCAAATCGGATGCGGTCGGCAGCGCGCAAAAACTGATGATTATGTCCAACGAAACCGCCACGGAGCCGGGGGACCGCAACGGATATACGACCGTCAAGCATTATTCTTACGTGCTTGCTTGCGCATCGTCCGATTTTTTGTGCGATGAACTGCTTTTGTCCAACTCCTACGGAAACACCGACATGCTCTCCAGCGTGCTGCGTTCCCTCGGAGCCGACAGCATGGCTGCCAGAATCGACCAGTATCTCAAACCGTTCCATGACACAACAGTCACCTCGGATTATGTGACCGCTTCGCAAAAAACCGGCTACACGGCATTTCTGATGATCGCGCCGGCAGTTCTCCTCTTTGGCACCGGTATTGTTGTCATTGTTCGCAGAAAATATGCGTAAGGCAAGCTGCCGCACGCACAATCAAGACACAAGAAAAACAAGAGAATAGGTGAAAAGGAGAAAGGAATTCCTCGGAAATGGAAAATAAACAAACAAATCAAATTATTAACGTGATCTTCGACGCGGGGCGGGGCACATGCTCCGTTCGCTCGCGCGAGGCAACCACGGGCGAGCCGTACGGCGAATTGCCCGATGCTCGGCGACAAGGTTACGTGTTTGACGGCTGGTTTACGCAACCGGACGTTAACGGTGAAAAAATCACCTCGGGCGATACCGTCACAGCGCAAGATACCGTGACGTTGTATGCGCATTACACCAAGGCGGCGGGCGGCAAGCACGGCGGGAAAAAATCGTCGTTGCGGACCCAACGTCGCGCGCTGGCTACGCTGGCTTGTGCGGTAGTCTTGCTGATCATCGGTGTACTTGTCGCCAACTATCTCGCCTCGCTTGCCGCCCCCTATACCGACGCAGACGGAAAGGTATACAAATCGAAGAAAATCGACGGTGCTTATGTGATTGTCAACGAAGACGGCGACGTGCTGGAAGCCAACCAAGACGGATATTACGGCACGGAATTCGGCACGTTGCTGGAATTGGATCCCGATACGGGGGAAATGAGCGAATATGCCATCGTTTACGTAGAGGGAACCGAGGTGGTCGGCTCCAATAAGCGTATTATGATGTACGCGCAAATCAAACAATCCAACGTTAAACAGATTACCGTCACCAACCAATACGGTTCTTATACGTTCTACTCCGACGATGACGACAAAGTGCACATCAAGGGGTTTGAAGAAGACTTGGTTCAATACGACAAAGAACTGTATGCCTATTTGTGCGTCGGAGCCGGCTATCCTCTGACGTTGCGCAAGCTGGATACCGACGAGGTGCTCAAACGCGGCTATGCCGAATACGGCTTGGAAGAAGAGATGCGCGTGGACGAGGACGGAAACGAATATCTGTATCAACCGGCAACCTTTACCATCACTTCCAAGGACGGCGTGACGCACACGGTTTTGATCGGAGACAAAATCGTTTCCGAAGCCGGGTATTATTGCAAGCTGGCGGATAGTGAGGAAAACAAAACGGTCTACGTCATGAGCGATTCCAGCTACGGGCAGGCCATCTTGCAGCCGATTGAAAATTTGATTACCCCGATGATCGTCTACCCCATGTCGCTGAACACCTACTACAATGTGGAAGATTTTATCATCGGACACTATACCGGTGAGCTGGATGAAAAAGGAGAGGAAGAGTTGGAGATCGACGTCGCGTTTGACTTTATTCCCATGGCGCAACGTCAAAACACCATGTATACCTCCGAAACGTACGAAATTAAAGATGAATTGTTCCGCTACAAGTACAGCGGCTACCGTTTGGACAATGACATGATTTCCGTCGTGCTGCAAAATCTGTATCAAACCAATTTCACTCGCGTTTGCAAGTTGGGTTTGACCGATGAAGCCATGGTGGAATACGGCTTGGACCATCCGAAATACTTTATCAGTTACACCTATCTGGTCGATTCCGATGAAGAGGGAAATGCCGACGGCGTGGTAGACGCGAGAGTGGAGAATTTCCTCTTGATTTCCGAGCGCACGGCATCGGGCACCTATTACGTCTGTTCCGGCTTGTGCAACTGCATTGCCGAGGTGGATCAAAGTTCGTTCTACTTCTTGGAAAACGATTTGCTGGATTGGCTCAATCAGTATATTATTTGGATTAATCTGGCATACGTCAACACGGTGGACGTCCATGCGCCGAACTACGACGTTACCTTTACGCTGGACAATTCGGCGTCCGATCAAAGCAGTGGCGTCAGCTCTGCCAACGTGAAACTGTATATCAATGGGGAAGAACCGGACTACGTGGTATACAAAACCTCGCAAAACACCGGAAAGCAAACGGCTGAAACGCCGGTGTATAACTTCCGCCAGTTCTATAAATCGTTGCTGTACGCTTCAATCGGCGGAATGACCGATGAAGGGCATATCACGCTGACGGAGGAGGAGATGGCGGCGCTGCGCAATGATGAC